>CADECN010000022.1 GCA_902825785.1 uncultured Hyphomicrobium sp.
GTTCGAACACCATACGGTGACTTCGCTGTTTGCCGCCCCCGAGAACCGATTTGCGACGGGGTAATTGCCCCTTTGTCGCTTCAGGTCGGCGAAAACCCTGTAACGCCCTTCTGACCGCAATTGGTCGAGATGGCTCTGGAAGAGGGTTTCATAGTGCATGCTGTCCTCCCTGGCGCATCGCATAAGCAGCACCAATTGCAGTTACTGAGCAGCTCGGCTGAAGTGAAACAAACGATGGATCAGCGGCTATGCCTTTTGAGCGGCCGGCCTGATCTGCGAGCGACGTTTCATCGAGCCCCCAAGACCAGAGTGAAGCAGACGGCAACGGCAGCACAAGGAACCAGTGCTCGACGACGACCAACGCCATGAGCGTCGCGAGCAGCGTCATGGAGGCAGCCCCAAATGCATTCGCGTTCGCATCGATGGCTTGGAGCGTCAAGAGCACGGTGATGATTGTCGATACAGTAATGGACACAGGTAGCAGGGCGTTCATCGGCCGGTTGCGGAAATAGGACTTTACGTAGCTAATCTGTGTCGGAATGAATTCTTCCGTCAGGTTGGGGACGCCGAGAAAGACGTTCAGCTTTGCGCTTACCCGCGCGAGCCAGAGAATTGCGAACGTCCAGCATCCAACTTGATTGGGCGCGTCAAACGTGACGGCAACAACCACGAGCATCAGCGCAAGGATCGCGAGCTCATGATAAATGAGGGCTTGCGTGGCGAGCCCAAACCTATGCCAGCCTGATGCATTGGCTGGACAAGGGGTGCGGCGCGAACCTGTCAAAACGCCGGTGAGGAAGCTTACCTCGACCCAAGCCCAAACCATCAGCGCGCAAGCGAACGCGAAGAAGGCGGCCAAGACCGTCTCAAGCCCGCTCGTCAGCCAAAGCCCGACGATGGCTAGCGTGGCCAAACCTGTTGCCACAGCCATGACAACCGGCAGCGGCCAGCGCGAGCGGCTGATCGCGTAGAGCACGGCGCCGGTGCTTGCCCACCATGCCGCGATCACGAACAGAATGCCGACGACGTAAGACACGGCGTTCTTGACCTCCTACCAGGCTGGGGACAACCGCGAAGAAACCGGAAGTGAATTGTCGACCGGCTTCAAGACGTAGAGGCGCGCGAATATCGAAGCGGCGCGCAGACCGAGCGCGGCGCGCTTGATCTTCGCGATCGCACCGCCACGATCCTGCAACATCGCGATCTCGTCATTGATCTGGCGCAACCGTTCCATCCCGCGCCGGAACTTCGGGTTGTCGATGTCCAGCACGATCGGAAACACCTGTCGCGAGATATCGTTGGTGATGCGGAATACGCGGTAGTCATAGTCGGTCGGATCTATCCCGATCGCCTTGTGGAATTCCGGCCGCGCATGATCGCGCACGTACATCGTGGCGTAGACGGCGAGCAGGAAGAACCGAACCCACAGCTTGTTCATTCCAGATAGCAAATCGGGATTGGACCGCATCAGGAGTGCGAAAGCTTCGCCGTGGCGGAACTCGTCGTTGCACCACTTTTCGAACCATCTGAAGATCGGGTGGAAGCGCCGGTCCGGGTGTCGTTCCAGATGCCGATAAATCGTGATGTAACGCGCGTATCCGATTTTCTCGGAGAGATAGGTTGCATAGAAAATGAACTTCGGCCGAAAGAACGTGTACTTTTTTGTCTTGGTGAGGAACCCGAGATCGATGCCGATCCCGAAATCTCTCAGCGCATCATTGATGAAGCCGGCATGACGGGCTTCATCCCGGCTCATGTATTTGAAGAGTTCGACGATGTCGGGATTCTTGCCGCGCTTCTTCATTTCCGCGTAGAGCACGCAACCGGAGAACTCGGCGGTGAGCGAGCTGACCAGAAAGTCGAGAAACTCCTTGCGCAATCCTTCCGGCAGCGCCTGCAGGTCGATGAGCTCCCAGTCGCCGTTGCGGCGAAAATGGCCTTTGTTGGGATCGGCCCGCATCTCAGCGAGCAGTTGATCCCACTCGCTCCGCACACTCTCAATGCTCATGCGATCGAGTTCGTCGAAGTCCGTCGTGTAGAAGCGCGGCGACAGCATCGTGTCCTGCTGCGCCGTCAAGGTCGACTCGTTCGGACGGCCGATGGTTTCGATGGTCATAGCTTGCTCCCTGATGAGAAGCTCACTTCGTAAAGCTCGGTCAATTCGAGACGCGCAAGAACGCGCGTTAGAAGCCGGTCGATCCAGTTGGCGCGCGAAACCGTGGCGAGGCGGTGAAGCGTCACCTTCTGACCGTACGGAACGCGGACCGGGTCGCCATGCACCAGAACTTCGTCTCCGGCTTCCATTGCGAGGCCACCGGCCAGTTCGACGTGGGCGTGAAGGCTCTCGAACGTGTTTTCGATCTCGATCGTGCACGGGACGTCAAACGTCTCTCTCGGCGCAATCAGCTTCTGGATCATGGCATTGAACTCCGGGTTTGCAGCAAAACTGCAAATGCCTGCACGTTCTCTTTTCCGAAGCCGGCAAGCTCGGTCGCCCTGTTCGTTGCGGGATCGGCGATCGTGAGACGGCCGTCATCCCACCGCGTCAGCCGGAACGGACGCTCGACGCCGAACCCCGCCATAAGCCGGTCGCGGGCAAGGCCGCGCATGACAATTCGCACAAATCCATTGGTTCCCGGACCCATCGTCTTAACTTGCTGGCCACTCGAAGGATCAATCACGACAATCGATCCGTCCTGGCGGTCTTCGAAACGCAGGTCGCGGACGGCGATCGGCGTTGCTGTTTCGACGCGGACGGTGCCGATGTCCGTCAACCGCGCCGTGGTCGCGGCAAGAAGAGATCCGCCGACGAGAAGCGCAGCGCCGAAGAGGGGCGCTCTCGGGAAAGCTGCCGGTTCGTGTCCAGCGCCACTCATATTTCCTACTCCTGTTTCATGCGGCAACCGGCGTCGCGCCGATGTCCAACGGCGCTGGCATCCGTCCGCCATCATCGTCCTTGAGCGTCAGCGCGACGTTGGAGGACGTCGCCGCAACCGCAGCCGCCAAGATGGCCGCGACTTCACGAGCATTCGGAATACACCTGAACATCGGCTCAGGTTTCACTGTGCGCCACGGCCTCACATGCGGCCAGAGCAGCACGAACGACTGCCGATCGTCGCCGTTCAACGTGAATGAAATATCGCCGAAACGGTTCGAAGACTCGTTGAGATCGGCGCTGGCGATTTTTCCGAACGGAATGTTTATTATGACCGGGACTGCAATGCCGATCCGCATGACGACCCGCTTGCTCGTAATGGTATAGAGAGCACTTCGCGCCACGAGATAAGCGTAGAGCGCAAACAGCGCGAAAGCCGCCACAGGCATAGGCAGGGCCGCAGCGACGCTTGTGAACGCTCCACCCCAGGTTGCTCCTGCCGAGACTTCCGTCAGAGCAAACCACGACAGCAGAAGCACGAAGTAGATCGCGACGGCTCGGATATGCAGAACTTTGACCGCAACCATCGTCCAGTCTGGGCTACCCTGCCAGAGGATCGTCTCACCCTTGGGGAGTTGCTCGGGCAGCCCGGGGACGGGTTCCGTTTCGTGCTCTCTCACAGCAGTGCCTCCCGTCGCCTTGGAGTCGCATAGAGATAGCCGCCGCCGTAGTACGCACTGATCCGATCCTCTTCGAGGAAGGTGACCTGATACGGCGCTTTGATTTGCGGAACATTCGCGAACTGCTCTGCGAGAATGGCTTTCACGCTGACCGTTCCTTTGCCGCGGTCGATCCGCGCCAGCGGCATTGGCAACAAGACCGTCGACGCTGAACCTGTCGGCTGCACTTCGAGATAGCGGATCAAAACTTCGGAAACGTCGATCCAAACATCCGTAACCTTGCCAGCCGTACGGCCATCGAGACCGACAACGCGCATGCCGCGCGGGTCGGGGTCACGTGGGCTCAGCGTAAAGCTCTTGTACTTGCCCGAATGCGGCGGTGGGCTCGCTTCGGTTCCCTGCGTCGCATGTGTTACGAGTTTCTCGCCACTCGCGATACGCAAAGGCACGATCTTGGGCAAACCTTCGAGCGTCAAATCCGGCGTATCCGACCGCAACGCGTGCGCACCGGGACCAGCCCCTGCCGACATCGGGTCGCCCTGAGGCTCGAGCGGCGCACCCGGCCATGGAGCTGTTGGAACGGCATTGAGAGGCGGTTGCGGATCGGCACCGCGCGGCGCCAAGGCGACTCCGCCGTGAGGCAGTATGAAAGTCTTGGGGTCGGGTATGGGAGGGAAATTCAAGTACGGCGCGGTGTCCGTGCGCTCGTAAGCCAGCGGATACCCCTCGCGCTTGTCCTCTCGGCGCAGCCAATAGATCAGATAGAAGAAGAACGCCCAGAAGAAATATAGCACGACCTGTGCGACGTCGATGTAACTGGTGATGGCGCCCTTTGACATTTGAACCTCCTAGTTTGTGCTAACCAGGGAACTCGGCGAGCCCAAAGCTTGACTGCGAACGCAAACGTCTTTCGCTGTGCGGCCGTACAAGTGGCCCCACAGCAGCGAGAGTGACAAACAGCAGCATGATTTCGATGTAGTAGACGATGCCGTATCCGACCGACGGACCGGTCAGCGCGGGGCCGAGCAGTCCTTGAGAAGCGAGCGTATTGCCTAAGTCTCGAACGGCGCCGCCCGCTGCCATGGCCAATCCCGTAGCGGTCGCTTGAACTGCTCCCCATGCACCAAGCGCCAGACCACTGTGGCCGTTATCGGCCAATGCCATCGCACCCGACAGCGTTCCCACTGCGAAGAGGCCACCGCCGAAACCGATGAGCACCGTGCCGGCCTGGAAGAGACGCGCAGATTCCAGCGGAGCGGCGAAGATCACGGCAGAGAACGCGACGACGCCAACAAGTGCGCCGTATCCCGCGAGCCGATAGGGGTCGGCGCCGCGGCTCATGGCGCCGGCGGAGTAGGCAAACGCAACCAGCGTTCCCGCCGCGAGCATAGCGGTCAGCGCTGTTGTTGCGCCGACGCTAAGATGCAAAATTTCGCCGCCGTAAGGCTCGAGCAGAATATCCTGCATGCTAAACCCAGCCGCGCCGAACCCGACCGCGACAAGGACACGGCTCGAACGCCCACCCCGACGAAACTCCTGCCAGGCTTCAGCGAAGGATCGCTGCGGCCTTTCAGGTGACGTCAGATCCGGATTGCGCGCTTCCTGCTTCCAGAGCGCAATGATGTTCAGCGCCATCGTGATTGCTGCGGCGCCCTGAATGATTTGGATGAGACGTATCTGACTGAAGTTCGCGAGCAGAAGTCCGAAAATCAGCGAGCTGCCGATCATGCCGAACAGAAGCATGACGTAAAGGAATGCCACGACGCGCGGACGTGACGCTTCTGGGGCGATGTCCGTGGCAAGAGCGAGGCCGGCAGTTTGCGTCGTGTGCAACCCGGCACCGACCAGCAAGAAGGCTAGTCCTGCCGCTACGTAGCCTATCCATGCCGGGCCGGACGCATCGCCCGAAAGGACGATGAGCGCGAACGGCATGATCGCCAGTCCACCGAACTGCAACAAGCTGCCGAACCAGATGTAGGGCACACGCCGCCAGCCGAGCACCGAACGATGAGTATCGGAGCGATGTCCGATCAGCGCGCGCAGCGGTGCAAACACGAGCGGCAACGAAATCATCGCGGCAACGATGGAGCTGGGAACTCCCATCTCGATGATCATAACGCGGTTGAGCGTGCCGTTTAGAAGCACGAGCGCCATGCCAACCGACACTTGGAACAAAGACAGGCGCATCAGACGACCGAGTGGCAACTCGCTTGTCGCTGCATCAGCGAACGGCAGATAGCGGGGGCTGACGAGTACCCAGCTCCGCGCCAATCTTGCGTTCAGCTTCCTCATAGGACCACCAGTTCCATTGCCTGTGAGGTGTAGAAGCCATTCGCAATGCGCTTCGTGCGATCGGTCCGCCAGCCAGACAGCTGAGGATCATTCGATATGAGCGATGCAAGCGCGACCCCGTTCAACGGTTCGATCGAGGGCGCGCGATTTGCTTGCGGGAAGGCACGGCCCACGGCATGCATGACGGCGAGCAACGGCGTGCGCGGAGCGTAGGTGAAAACGACACCGCGATCGGCTCGTTTCGTCAAATGTGCCAGTGCCGCGACCATGTCGTTTGCGTCGTAGTGAATGAGACTGTCCATCGCCACGACGAAGTCGAAGCGCCCGAGCTTCGGCTGCAGCATATCGCCGACGCGGAAGTCGACGCTGCCAACGCCGAGATCGTTCGGCAGGCGCTCGCGCGCCAACTCGATCAGGTTATGGGCGACGTCGATTGCCACGACATCGGCGCCGCGGCGCGCGGCCTCAATCGCCAAAGCACCGGTACCGCAGCCAGCATCCAAGACGCGCGATCCGGCCAAATCTCGTGGCAACCAGCCGAGCAGCGTCGCGCGCATCTCGTCCCGACCGGCCCGCACCGTTTTGCGGATGCGACCCAGCGGAGCCTCAGACGTCAAGGCCTTCCAAGATTCGGTCGCGGTGCGGTCGAAATAGCTTTCGATCTCAGCGCGGCGTTCGAGATATGAGATCGTTGGCATCAGTCGAAACCTAGAAAGTCAAATATTTCGCGATCCTTCATCGGCATGGCGTCGAGAGGGTCGGTACCTTCCCAAAGCTGCGTCGCGAGGCGAAGATATTCGGCCTGCACGGCTTCCAGTTCTGCCGATGGCTCCATTTCGAAGAGTGTGGACTTTTTCAAACGGCTGCGACGGATGACATCGAGATCGGGGATGAGCGCCAGCCTCTTCAGACCAATCGCGTCAGCAAACCGGTCGATCTGATCCGTCTGCCGGCTGCGGTTTGCGATGCACCCGGCCAGGCGCACCTGATAATTTTTTGATTTTGCCTTTATGGCCGCAACGATGCGATTCATCGCGAAAATGGAATCGAAGTCGTTAGCGGTGACGATAAGCGCTCGATCGGCGTGCTGGAGGGGGGATGCAAACCCACCGCAAACGACGTCTCCCAGAACGTCGAATATCACGACATCGGTGTCTTCAAGGAGATGATGCTCTTTGAGCAGCTTGACAGTTTGACCGACGACATAACCGCCGCAGCCCGTGCCGGCAGGTGGACCTCCGGCCTCGACGCACATCACACCGTTATAGCCTTCGTAGACAAAGTCCTCGACACGCAGTTCTTCGCTATGAAAGTTCACCGATTCCAGAACATCGATGACGGTCGGTACCAGGCGCTTTGTCAGCGTGAAGGTCGAGTCGTGTTTCGGATCGCAGCCGATTTGAAGAACGCGCTTGCCGATTTTCGAAAACGCGGCCGACAAATTCGAGGAAACGGTGCTCTTGCCAATTCCTCCCTTGCCATAGACGGAGAAAACCCGCGCGTTGCCGATCGCGACATTCGGATCCAGGCGTACCTGGACACTACCTTCGCCATCGAGCCGCCGATCAAGCGGAGCCTTATCGATGAGTGTTCGAACCGCGACAGTCATGCGGCAACCTCCATACCGACACCTTCCACGCGATCCTCGAGTTCCTCGCCGGCCTTGCGAAGAGCTTCCAGGGTTTCGGCGTCCGGCGTCCAATAATTGCGGGCGTGTGCTTCGAGCAGACGATTTGCGACCTTGGAAGACGCGGTGGGGTTCAGTTCCGCCAACCGACGGCGCATGGCGTCATCCAGGACGAATGTCTGTGTCAGACTCTGGTAGACCCAGGGTGCGACCTGGCCGGTGGTCGCCGACCAGCCGACCGTGTTCGTGACATGGGCCTCGATCTGGCGCACGCCCTCGTAGCCATGCCGGAGCATTCCTTCATACCACTTCGGATTGAGCACGCGGGTGCGGGTCTCAAGCGCGACCTGCTCTTCGAGCGTCCGCACCTTTCCTTCTCCGCGCGTCTGATCGCCGATGTAGACGGGCACCTCGCCGCCGCGCGCCCTGCGCACCGACCGTGCGATGCCGCCGAGCGTGTCGAAATAGTGATCGACGGTCGTTACACCGAGTTCGACCGACTCGAGATTCTGGTAGGCGAGATCGACGTCCGAAAGGACAGTCTGCAGGAGCGCCGCGTTCTGCTGGGATTGTCCGTTGCGGCCGTAGGCAAAACACTTGCGGCGCGCATAGACGTCGGCCAATTCGTCCTCGTTCGTCCAGCGCGCGCTTTCGATGACCTGATTGACGTTTGCGCCGTAGGCGCCTTCGGCGTTGCTGAAGACGCGTAGTGCCGCCGTTTCCAGGTCGCAGCCGTGCTTATCTTGATAGGCGAGCGCATTCCTGCGGACGAAGTTCTGGTCTAGCGGCTCATCAGCGGTCGCCGCCAGATACGCCGCCTCGGCAAGCAACTTCGACTGCAACGGCAGCAGGTCCCGGAATATCCCCGATAGCGTCATGACGACATCGATGCGCGGGCGACCGAGCTTCTCGAGTGGAACCAGCCGAGCGCCCGCCAACCGACCGTAGCTGTCGAAGCGGGCTTCCGCGCCCAATAGTGCGAGCGCTTGCGCGATCGGACCGCCTTCGCTCTTCAAGTTGTCCGTACCCCAGAGCACGAGGGCGATCGACTGAGGCATTGGGTTGCCGTGCTCGACATGGCGAGCAATAATTTTTCCGGCTTGCTTCGCACCTTCCGCCATCGCGAACGTGCTCGGAATTCGGAATGGATCGAAGCCGTGCAAGTTGCGCCCTGTCGGCAGGATCGCCGGGGTGCGAATGAGGTCTCCCGCCGGGGCCGGCCGTACAAATTTGCCGTCGAGCGCCCGCAAGATTGCATTCAGTTCTTGATCTTCCGCCAGAAGCTCGGCCGTGGCTGAAAGCTGCTCAAAAAGAGCTGTCGTCTCGGAGTTGCGTGGCAGACCGGAAAGGGCAACGACCTTATCTATCGCGTCACCCTCAACGAGTGCTGCGACAGATGCCGGCGTCGGCTTGGAGCCACTCGTACCTTCCGCGATCGTAAGCAGGAGTTCGGTGCGCTCGGCTTTGTTTGGCACGCCGCCGACGACATGCAGACCCTGCGGAATGAACTCGTACTCCAACTCTATTATCGCGTTAACAAGCGCGGCAACCTTGGCGTCTGATGAATCACCCCACTCTTCTTGCGCATCCACCAGGTTCAACTCGGTGGCCTGCGCTTTGATGGCGACGATCAATGCCTGCCGCTGATGCTCGTCGTCCGGCGCCAGAGTCCGCCACCGTTCGAGAACAGATTTGAGTTCCAGAAGCCCTTTGTAGAGCCCCGCGTGCGCAATAGGCGGCGTCAGATAGCTGATGAGCGTCGCGCCGGCGCGCCGTTTCGCGAGCGTCCCTTCAGACGGGTTGTTGGCTGCGTACAAATAGAAGTTCGGCACATCCCCGATCAGCCGATCTGGCCAGCAGGCCGACGTAAGTCCGACCTGCTTGCCAGGCATGAATTCTAGCGCGCCGTGCGTGCCGAAGTGAAGGACCGCGTCGGCGCCAAAGTCTTCGCGCACCCAGCGATAGAACGCGGAAAACGCATGTGTCGGTGCAAAACCGCGCTCGAACAGGAGCCGCATCGGATCGCCTTCGTAGCCGAAGCCCGGCTGGACTCCGACGACGACATTGCCGAAGCGCTCGCCGCAAACAAAAATCGAGCGACCGTCGGCCAGAATTTTGCCCGGCGCCGGACCCCACTGGCCTTCAATATCGCGCAGCCAGCGCTCGCGCCGGACGTGGTCATCGACTGAAATTCGAGCCAGAACGTTCGCCGGTGCGCCGTATCTGGTCGCATTGCCTTCGAGGATGCGCGAGCGCAAGGCGTCTGCACTCTCCGGCACATCGACATTGTAGTTTTCGGCAGCGAGCGCATTAAGCGTATTCCAGAGTGACTCATAGACCGAGAGGTACGCTGCCGTGCCCGTCGCGCCCGAATTGGGCGGGAAGTTGAAGATAACGATCGCAAGTTTCCGATCGCGATTTCGCGATTTGCGCAACGCGACCAGCTTCGCGACACGCGCTGCTATGATCGCGGCGCGGTCTTCGCAGCAGTGCATGTTGCGCGAGCCGTCGCCGCGGGCCGTCGAAGCCGACCGCCCTCCGAAGACCGCAGGATTCGTTGCGCCGTCGAGCTCGGGGATGGCGACCATCATCGTAGCTTCGACGGGATGCAGTCCACATGCGGATGCCGACCATTGCTCGATCGTCTGCAGTTCAAGCGGCTGAGCCGCGATGTAGGGGACGTCCAGTCGAGCAAGCAGATCTTGGGCGGCCTTGGCGTCGTTGTAGGCCGGTCCACCCACCAGAGAGAACCCGGTCAGAGACACCAGCGCGTCAATGCGCGCAGCGCCCTTGTCGGTAAGAAAATACTTCTCGATTGCCGGTCGCATGTCGAGACCGGTTGCGAACGCCGGAATGACCTCGAGGCCGCGCGCCTCGAGCGCGGAAATTATGCCGTCGTAGTGTGCGGTGTCGCCAGCCAGGACATACGACCGCATGACAAGCAGCCCGACGCGGCCGTTACGGCTATCTTTCATCACTCTGTCGAGCCGTTCCGTAACGCGCTCGGCAAGCCGCGGATGATAGAGCCCGACTTCAGGATAGCTAACTGGTGCCTGTGGCCTGACGTTCCCGCGCAGCGCCTTGCGCGGACCTTCCGCATAGCGGTCGATCAGGTGCCGCACCATGTTCGCAACATTGTCTTCCGTACCGGCCAGCCAGTACTGCAGGGTCAGAAAATAGGCCCGCACATCCTGCGCCGTTCCTGGAATGAATCGCAGGATTTTGGGTATGCGCCGCAGCATTGCCACCTGCTGCGCGCCTGCTGTACCGCCGCCTTTTTTGCCCCCGCGCAGCCTTTTGAGTAACGCCGTCGCGCCACTCTCCGGTTTGTCCATGCGGAAGTTACCGAGCCGCGTAAGCCGAATGATCTCGCCGGCAGACATCGCGCCAATGATCGCATCACAACTGCCGCGCCGTGCGTCGAGCGCCGGCAAAACGGCTTGTATGTGATCCTCCATGAAAAGCATGGTGGCCAGGATGATGTCGGCACTTGCGATGTCCGCGCGGCAAGCTTCCAACGCCTCCGGATCGCTCGCCCACTCTGCTGCGGCGTGGAGCCTGAGAGTCAGGCCCGGCAACGTTTTTCGCAGCTCTTGCTCGGCACGCGCGGCCGCACCCGCAAGGTGACCGTCGAGGGTCACGATCACGACCTTTACGGTCACGTGATCAGCGGCTGAAGTGTGCCTTTGCATCATACAGCGTCTCTACCGTCACCAGTTGAAGGCCACGCTCAGTGGCGTAGCGCTCCGTATTTCGGCGCGCCTTGCCACGCACGAAGAAGGGGATTTTCGACAGTTCCTTTTCCGCATCGGTCTCCCATGAGACCGAATTATTGCCTGCGTGATCCATTGCAGCCGTTGCCGCCTGATCAAGGCGATCGAGACCGGCCTGCTGCGCGTTTGCAGAATGCCCAAGGTGAGAGGGTGCTGCGGACTCGTGAAATTCGAAGTCGCCTTTGAACATCGCAAGCAGATGTTCTTCGAGACCCATCATCAACGGATGGACCCACGTATCGAAGATAACATTGGCACCCTCGAACCCCATCTGCGGCGCGTAGCGGGCAGGGAAATCCTGCACATGCACGGGCGCCGATATGACGGCGTTGGGTATCCCTAGCCGCTTCGCGATGTGGCGCTCCATCTGCGTTCCGAGAACAAGATCGGGCTGCAGCTCGGCGACTTTGGCTTCGACTTCCAGGTAATCGTCCGTAATCAGCGCCTCGATACCGTAGGCTTTCGCGGCCTCGCGCACGTCGCGCGCGAACTCTCGGCTGTAGGTACCGAGACCCACCACCGCAAAGCCGAACTCCTGGTGCGCGATGCGGGCAGCCGCCAAGGCGTGAGTCGCGTCACCGAAAATGAAAACGCGTTTTCCCGTCAGATAGGTAGAATCGACTGATCGGGAGTACCAAGGCAGCCGTGATCTACCGGTGTCGATGGCGCTGAGCGCCGCCGCGACTTCGATCCCAGCCAGCGACGCAACCTCGGCGATGAAGGCTCGCGTTGCAACCACACCAAGCGGGACCGTCTTCGTAGAGGGCTGATGGAAGGCACGTTCCAACCACTGCGCGGTGACGCCCGCTATCTCGGGATAGAGGACGACATTGAAGTCGGCGTCACCCAGCCGCGATAAGTCGTCGACCGTTGCACCCATGGGCGCTGTGACAGAAACGTCTACTCCGATCGTCTCGAGTAATTTCGCGATTTCGGCGACGTCATCACGGTTGCGGAAACCCAATGCAGTTGGACCGAGAAGATTGCAACGGGGCCGCGTTCCTGACACGCGCGCGGGACGTGGCGTCCCGGGCCTAGGGGCACGCGGGCCAGCAAAGGCGCGCGCCAAGCGGTAAAAGGTTTCGGCTGCGCCCCAGTTCTCCTTTTTCTGATAAGCGGGAAGCTCGAGAGGAACGACGGGAACCGGCAAATTTAGCGCGAGCGCCAGGCCACCGGGGTCGTCTTGGATCAGCTCGGCGGTGCACGACGCCCCAACAATCATGGCGTCGGGTTTGAAGCGATCATACGCCGCTTGGCATGCGGTCTTGAAAAGCTCCGCCGTGTCGGACCCCAGGTCACGCGCCTGGAACGTCGTGTAGGTGACCGGAGGGCGTTGGTCACGCCGCTCGATCATCGTGAACAGAAGGTCGGCGTAGGTATCCCCTTGAGGAGCGTGCAGCACGTAGTGCAAACCCTTCATCGCCGTCGCGACTCGCATCGCTCCGACATGGGGTGGTCCTTCGTATGTCCAGAGCGTCAACTGCATGCCCTAGACCTCCAGCGTCGCGCGACGCACGAGCGGGCGGGCGAAAAGCTCCGCAAGGTCGGCTGCCTGGTCGTAGCCTTGGATCGGTGTGAATAGAAGCTCGATCGACCACTTGGTTGTGAGGCCCTCGGCTTCCAGCGGGTTGGCAAGGCCAAGGCCGCAAACGACGATGTCAGGGTTTGATGAGCGGCAGCGATCGAGCTGCATTTCGACGTCCTGCCCCTCGCTCAAACGCACGCTCTCCGGGAGGTAGGATATCTCGTTGGAAAGGTGCTGCTGATGCAGGTAGGGCGTTCCAACCTCGATCACATTCATTCCGAGTTCGCGCGCCAGGAAACGAGCGATCGGAATTTCGAGTTGCGAGTCTGGGAAGAAGAAGATGCTCTTCTCGGCGAGCAGTTCACGGTGTCGCTGCAGCGCCTGACGTGCGCGCGCTTGCGGACCGCGCACCGTTTCGACAAGGCGGTCGCTCGGCACATCCCACGCAATCGACGCCGCGCGAAGCCACTCGGTCGTGCCTTCCACTCCCAGCGGGAAGGGCGCCGAGAGGCGTTTGGCGCCGCGAGCGTCCAGAGCACGCGCGGTATCGCCGAGGCATGGCTGCGCGAGAAGATATTGAGTGTTGGGCCCGACGGCCGGAAGGTCGGAAGCGGCACGGGCCGGCAGGAATGCGACAGTCGAAATTCCCAAGTTTTCGAAGAGACGCCGAAACTGGTCTTCGACGATATCGGCTAGCGCGCCAACTACGAGGAGCGATTTTCCGGCATTCGCAGGTTCGCTCGGCATCTGCGGAACGAGCGCGGCAAGGCAGGCATCCTCACCTTGCGTAAAGGTCGTCTCGATCCCACTGCCGGAGTAGTTCAGCACGCGCACTTCCGGCAAAAAGCGTTGTGAAAGTCTCTCGGCTGCGCGGGCCAAATCAAGTTTGATAACTTCGGACGGACACGACCCAACGAGGAACAACAGCTTGATATCGGGCCGCCTCTCAAGCAGGCGCGTGACCACGCGATCAAGCTCATCGTTAGCGTCGGCAAGTCCCGCAAGGTCGCGTTCATCCATGATCGCGGTCGCGAAACGCGGCTCGGCAAAAATCATGACACCGGCCGCGGACTGCACGAGGTGCGCGCACGTCCGCGATCCAACGACCAGGAAAAACGCGTCGCGCATTTTTCGATGCAACCACACGATGCTCGTGAGACCGCAAAAAACCTCTCGCTGGCCGCGCTGGCGCAGCACAGGCCGATTGTCACAGCCCATCGGAGAATCGCTCGGCGAGCGCATAGCGATAAGCGTCATCCGGCGCCTCCCGCTGTGACACCTTCGGGAGCCCTCGCCTCCATGCGCGCTGCACGAAGTTTGAAAACGAACTGGGCGGCGTTGATGACGTAGCTCGCGTAGGCGACGAGTGCCAATGTCATCTGCTCGCGTGGGGTTAGCCACCCTGTGAACAGCGCGGCGAGGTAGGCCGTGTGGAGCGCCAGCACGAACATGCTGACGACGTCCTCCCAAAAAAAGGCCGGGGCGAACAGATAACGACCGAAGACGTCGTGCTCCCAAATGGAGCCCGTCACCATGATCGCGTACAGAAGGAGCGTCTTGACGATGATGGAAGCGGTCGCCTCTGCGTAACCGTCCCCGGTCGCGAGGTATCGAAGCACGAGAACCGAACTTGCGAGAAAGACAAGGAATTGAATCGGCGCCAGAATTCCCTGGACGAGTGTCCACGGTGACTCGTCACGCCGCCGGCGCTGTTCTGCGGTGTAGAGCGCGGTTCGCTTGGAGCTCCACCGATCGGCCACCGACGACAACCCTCCCCTCAAGCAAGACGATGGGAGTAAAGACCGCATAACCCTGAGTGTCAATTATGTTTGACGTCTATTTTGCTTTACAATTGTGTTTTGCGGTGGTCATCTGGATGTGTCCAGTTTTGGTTGCACGTCGACTGTCAACTGTGGTTAACTGCCGCCGCCAAGAATGCCGCACCCGGCGGACTGATAAAAAAACGCGTCGAGCTCAATAATTTTTGCGTCGATTGGGCGGGAGGGAGTGATGTCGGTTCTTAAAACGCTGGACGGCGTCAACGCCGACTGGCGGACTTTTCTGAACTTTTCCGACAATGATATTGTCGTGACGCGCACTTCGCCAAGCGTCCCTCGTAAACAGAGGGAAAGCCTCGCGGGGATCATAGAAACACAGATCATCCCGCGACTGCTTCTGGTGCACAATCCAGTCCGAAAGGACCGAAAGGCGCGCCCCGTCGACGAGCCAATCAATCTCGAGGATGTCGTCGAATTTGTGCGCTTGATCGGGGCCCACGACCACACCATCGCTCTAGAATTCGTCGATGCTCTCAGAGCGCGCGGAACGAACCTAGAATCTATTTTTGTAAACCTTTTTACGCCAGCCGCGCGTTACCTTGGGGAACTCTGGTGCGCAGACAGCTGCGACTTCGCGGAGGTAACGATTGCCACTTCGAGGATGCAGCAACTGCTGCAAAAGCTTTCTCAAGACTTCGTTGAAGAAGGCGCTGTAAGGGCAACCAAGCGCCGTGCCTTGTTGGTGGCGCTGCCCGGCGATCAGCACACTTTCGGCTTAGCAATGCTTCGGGCGTTCTTCCGCAAAGACGGTTGGGATGTGGTTGACGGCGGCAAGACTTACGAAGACGTGCTTGCCAAAGCGCGCGCCAAAAAACTGGATCTTTTCGGTATTTCAGTAAGTTGCGACACCTCGATCGATGACCTAAGAGAATTTGTCAGAAGCATTCGGGCAGCAAGTCCGAACAAAGCTCTGCGGGTCGCGGTCGGTGGGCGCTTCTTTTTGGACAATCCTCACGCCGTCTCGCAAGTTGGTGCAGACATGACGGCCGTGGACGGCCGCCGTGTTACGGCGCAGTTTTCCAGCTTGCTGGGAGCAGCCTCGATGAGATAGTGACGAGCTGAAACCCTGTGAGATTCTTACGCGAGGACGACTGAGGTGTTCGCTCGAGAAGCAGGCATCGTGTTCCGAGCCCCGAAGAGAACGCTGGGCGATCTGGAAGCCGAGACTGCGGCTAAACTCATTGCTGCTGCTGCCGATATCGCCTTGGTCGTGGACGCTAAAGGCATCATTCGAGATGTTGCATTCGGCAACGATGAGCTCGCCAAGGAAGGTTACGAGAAGTGGGTCGGTCACCCCTGGATCGACACCGTAACGGTTGAGTCGCGGCCGAAAGTTGAAGAAATGTTGAGCGATGCGGCATCCGCGAAGGGGCCGATCAGCTGGCGGCAGGTCAACCATCCCTCGAAGCGCAGCGGCGACGTACCAATCAGGTACTCAGCCGTGCAGATCGGCTCGAACGGACGATTCGTTGTGGTCGGGCGCGACCTGCGCACCGTCGCCGCGCTGCAGCAGCGGCTTGTGGATGCGCAACAATCCATGGAGCGCGAGTACGCGCGGATGCGCCACGCCGAAACGCGCTATCGGCTTTTGTTCCAGATCGCGTCCGAACCAGTTCTGATTGTTGACGCCAACAGCCTCAAGGTGGTCGAAGCCAACCCTGCCGCTGCGGAACTCTTGAACAAGAGCGTCAAGAAGTTGACTGGAAAAGGCTTCCTCGATCTTTTCGGGACCGAAAGCGCAAAAGCCATACAGGCGCAACTCGCGACGGTCCGCGCCACGGGACGCGCGGACGAGATTACTGCAAAACTCCACGAGGGGCGCCAGCAGTGCGTGGTGACGGCGTCGCTCTTCCGCCAGGACACGACTTCGCATTTCCTCGTGCGTTTGGGATCCGTAGGCAACACCGGCTTATCGCCGCGCTCGTCGACGAAGCTCTCGAACGTCATGGAGAGCATGCCTGACGGGTTTGTCGTGACGGACGTTGATCGCAGAATCCTCACCGCAAACCCAGCATTTCTCGATTTGGCGCAGTTGGCCGCCGAAGAACAAGCTCGCGGCCAGCCGCTCGAGCGTTGGCTCGGGCGTCCCGGGATCGACTTGAACGCGCTCATAACCAACATGCGGGAGCACGGTTCCGTCAGAAATTTCTCGACCGTGGTGCGCGGCGAATACGGATCGAGCGAAGACGTCGAGATTTCCGCGGTCTCGGCACTTGACGGTGAGCACCCCTGCTATGGCTTCTCGATCCGCAATACAGATCGTACAGGCCGTAAACAGCGATCCAAAAACGAACTTCCTCGCTCGGTTGAACAACTAACCGGCCTCGTCGGACGCGTTCCGCTCAAGGATCTCGTAAGAGAGACGACGGATATTATCGAAAAGCTCTGCATCGAAGCTGCGCTCGAACTGACCAATGACAATCGCGCGGCCGCGGCGGAGATGCTGGGGCTCAGCCGGCAAAGCCTCTATTCAAAACTTCGCCGCTTCGGCATCAGTGACGACGAAGACTGACGGCGAGAGCAAGTGAGCGGTCGCGTGCTTCGCGCTTGATGATTTTGAAGTGTCAAGCTAACTTGACGGAATGCCGCGTTCCGTAGAAATGACTGGGCTCAATACGCCAGCGCCCGGCGCAGTTGTCGAGCTGCTCAAGCCCATCACGTGGTTCCCCCCGATGTGGGCGTTTGGCTGCGGCGTAGCCTGCACGACTGAGCCGCTTGCGGAGCGATGGCCCCTCATAATCGCCGGCATCATTCTGACCGGCCCACTCGTTTGCGCGACGAGCCAGATTGTCAATGATTGGTACGATCGGGACGTCGATGCGATCAACGAGCCGTATCGGCCGATCCCTTCCGGACGCGTGCCAGGTACGTGGGGCTTCTGGCTGGCGATCCTTTGGACGTTGATGTCGCTGTGCGTCGCCGCCTTGCTCGGTCTTTGGGTGCTGGTGGCGGCTGTCGCAGGCTTGGCGTTTGCGTGGGCCTACAGCGCGCCCCCAATTCGCCTGAAGAAGAACGGTTGGATCGGAAACGCCGCGGTTGGCGCATGTTACGAGGGCTTGCCGTGGCTGACGGGCGCGGCCGTGATGACGTCCGCTCTGCCGTCCTGGCAGGTCTTTGCGCTCGCTGGGCTCTATAGCTTCGGTGCGCACGGAATCATGACGCTCAACGACTTCAAGTCGATTGAAGGAGATCTAAAGTCTGAAGTCCGCTCCTTGCCGGTTCAGCTGGGGCCGGAGCGCGCGGCACGAGTGGCCTGCTACATGATGGCTGCGCCGCAAGTTGTCGTGGTGGGGCTTCTCTTCAGCTGGTCTGCGCCTTACCATGCAGCCGCGGTTGCCGTCGCGTTGCTTGCCCAAATCGCTTTGATGCGCCGCCTGCTCTCAGACCCGCGCGCGCTCGCTCCATGGTACAACGCGACCGGCGTTAGCCTCTACGTTACCGGGATGCTGATTTCGGCGCTCGCGCTGCGTTCGATTGTGGGTGCCGCATGACCGGCGAGCAGCGCGCGTTCAGCTGGTTCGCAATTGCGCGCCTCGGGCTCGTTCAGGCGGCCCTCGGCTCAATCGTGGTCATGACCACCTCGACCATGAACCGCATCATGGTCGTGGAGCTGGCGCTGCCGGCGATGCTGCCCGGCGCGCTCGTCGGTCTCCACTATGCAGTCCAGCTGCTACGTCCGCTTTGGGGGCACGGGTCCGACCGGGGTGCCCGGCGGACGCCATGGATTGTCGGCGGCATGGTCGTACTTGCCGCCGGCGGCGTCGGCGCCGCGGCCGCGACGGCGACAATGTCCGACAACGTCGCACTGGGCGTTGGCTTCGCCGTCGTTGCATTCACGCTGATCGGCTTTGGTGCCGGCGCAGCTGGAACATCATTGCTCGCACTACTTGCAAGCCGCGTTGACCCGATCAAACGCGCGGGATCAGCGACCCTCGTTTGGATGATGATGATCGCCGGCATAGTCGTCACGACAATCGTCGCCGGTCACAATCTCGATCCGTATAGCCCAGAACGATTGGTCGCCGTGACGGCTGGCGTTGCCACGATCGCGCTGTGCGTTACGACGATCGCGCTTTGGAATGTTGAACGCGCTTCCGCCCCTTCGTTGGATCGAACGGTGTCGGAGCGAATGACCTACGAGACTTTCCGGGCCGCGCTTTCCGACGTTTGGCGCGAGAACCGCGCACGACGCTTCACCATCTTCGTCTTCGTATCCATGCTCGCCTATAGCGCGCAGGATTTAATCCTTGAGCCCTTCGCGGGCAGCGTCTTCGGACTTACGCCAGGAGAATCGACCAAGCTGTCCGGCGTGCAACATGGCGGTGTTTTCGTCGGCATGCTGGCTGTCGGCATTCTCGGCAGCACGCGATCGCGTTTCAGAATTGGAACGTTGCGGACGTGGAGCATCGGGGGTTGCATCGTATCGGCGCTCGCGCTGTTTGGCCTGTCTGGCGGCGCTTTCATGGGTCCTGGTTGGCCGCTCTCCCTCAACGTTTTCTTGCTCGGTCTCGCGAATGGCGCGTTCGCCGTAGCTGCGATCGGCTCGATGATGGAGCTTGCGACGCAAGGCGGCGCCAGGAAAGAAGGCGTTCGCATGGGTTTATGGGGCGCTGCGCAAGGTGTCGCCTTTGGTCTTGGCGGATTCATCGGAACGGTCGCTGCCGATGTCGCCCGCGGAATTTTGACGTCGCCCGTGTCGGCATATGCGTGCGTGTTTGCTGCGGAAGCGGCGCTGTTCCTCGTATCCGCGATACTGGCCGCAGAAGCGACGCGCGCCCACGGCGAACAGCGATTGCGACGTTCGGAAGAGTATCTTGCTGGGAACGCTCGGGGTTGAACGATGCAGACGGTCGAGAGGTTTGACGTTGTCGTGATCGGAGGCGGCCCCGCGGGCGCAACCGCAGCTCATGAGCTCGCAGCGAACGGACGATCGGTTCTGTTGCTCGACAGAGCCGGCCGCATCAAGCCATGCGGCGGCGCCATTCCACCCAAGCTCATTTCCGAATTCGCGATTGATGAGGCGCTGATCGTGGCGCGCGTCGGCGGCGCACGTATTTTTTCCCCGGCGTCACGTCAGGTCGCGATGCCGATCGAGAACGATGGTTTTGTGGGCATGGTGGATCGAGACGTCTTCGACGAATGGCTCCGAAACCGAGCGTCAAGTGCCGGCGCCGAGCGGCGCACCGGAACCTTCGAGGCGATTGATCGAGACCGAGATGGTACGGCGATCGTAAAGTACCGAGTGCGCAACGACGACGCGAGCGAAAGAGAGGAGATGGTCCGGGCCCGCGCGGTGATCGGGGCCGACGGAGCGAAATCGAGCGTCGCGCGACAGGCCATTCCTGGCGCGAAACGTGTTCCCTACGTCTTCGCGTACCACGAGATCATTCGCACGCCGCAGCTTGCGCAAATGAAAGCGAGCGACGGCTATGATCCACAACGCTGTGACATCTACTACCAGGGGACTTACTCCCCTGACTTCTACGCTTGGGTGTTCCCGCACGGAGAAACTGCGAGTATCGGCACCGGCAGCGCAAATAAAGGCTTCTCATTGCGTAACGCGGTGGGCGCGCTACGCACAGAAATCGGGCTCGAGGTTGCAGAAACCATCCGCCGGGAAGGTGCGCCCATCCCGCTCAGGCCGTTAAAAAAATGGGATAACGGTCGCGATGTCGTGCTGGCTGGGGACGCTGCGGGCGTGGTCGCCCCTGCTTCCGGCGAAGGTATCTACTACGCGATGACAGGTGGTCGCCTTGCGGCAGAAGCGGTCGAGGAATTTCTAGAAACGGGCGATTGCCGCACTTTAAAAAAAGCGCGGAAGCGATTCATGCGCTCGCATGGCCGCGTGTTCTGGATACTCGGTATCATGCAGCGCTTCTGGTACAGTAGTGACGGCCGGCGCGAACGCTTTGTCACCATGTGCGAAGACCGCGATGTTCAGCGTCTGACGTGGGAAGCCTATATGAACAAGAAGCTCGTCAGAGCGAAACCGTTGGCCCATGTGAAGATTTTTTTCAAGGACTTGGCGCACCTTTGCGGTCTGGTTTCTCCATGACGCGCGCGTCGCTTTGGCTCCCATTTCTGGCGGCCGCGGCGGTCGCTGTCGTTGTCGCCGTCCTGGGATCGTCGATGACGGATATTGGACCGTGGTACCAAGGTCTGAAGAAGCCGGCATGGCAGCCGCCTGATTGGCTCTTCGGACCGGCATGGACTCTCATATTCGCTTGCGCGGCAGTTTCCGCCGCACTTGCCTGGCGTGATGCGCCGACCGATGAGATCAGAGAATGGGTGATCGCTCTTTTCGCTGCCAATGGAACACTCAATGTACTCTGGAGCATACTTTTCTTCCAAGTTAAGCGGCCGGATTGGGCGCTCGTTGAGGTCGTGTTTCTCTGGCTATCGGTCCTGCTGCCGTTTTTGGTATTCCGCCGCTATTCGTGGAGAGCGGCAGCGCTGCTGATCCCTTATTTGGCGTGGGTCGCGTTTGCCGCCTTGTTGAATTGGGAGATTGTCCAGTTGAACAGACCTTTCGGCGGCGCTTGAGAGGTCGGCACATGGCGGACCTATTTGCGAACGGTCGTATCATCGACATCGTTCTCCTCGTCGTCGCTCTAGAAGCTGCATGTCTCGCTTTGTATCGAGTCTACGCCTCCAAAGGACTGACGCTCGTTCAGATATTTTCTGC
>CADECN010000023.1 GCA_902825785.1 uncultured Hyphomicrobium sp.
GTCAATGATCCTGCCAGTTGCAATCGCGGGCACGCCGAGACTTGCGATTGAACTTATTGGTGCCGGGCGTCGTGCCTGCGAGCGTAAGTACCTCCCGAATACAATCAGTAACAGCGCTACGAGTGTCAGCAGCGCGCCAGTTAGTCGTGCTATCGCGAGCGCACCTTTCGCGTCGGCTTGTTCGAGTACACCCAAACACAAATCGGCAAAGCCATATCCGAGTCCGCTCAAGGCGCCATAGCGAATGGATATGGAAAGTGTGCTCGCATCCCCAACTTCGGCATTGGGTTCGTTGTCCGTGATCAAAAGAATAGCGGCTACCGCAATTAGAATACCCGCGAGGTGTACGAACGCCACGTTATCAACGAACACCATATCGGTAACTACTGGGACAGCAATTCCGACGACGGCGGCGATCGGCGCGACCACTGAAATACGTCCGCGCGCCATGCCCTGGTAGAGAAAATAAACGGCCGTTACGTGAAATGCGCCGGCCAGGATCGCCAGCGACTGGGCCCTGCCGACCGGAAGAGCGGCGGACGAGGCATGAAATATAGAAAGTCCGGTTGCTGCAGACGTGACCTGCGCGATTGCCACAACACACAGGCCATTGAGTTGGATCGCGGCTCGGCCGCCGCAAAAATCTCCGGTACCGAAGGCCAATGCGCCAACGAGGCCGGCCACCAGTGGAAACGCTTGGGCCGCGGAGATGGCGCCGAGACTAGGGAAACCGCGTTCCGACAGAGTGAGCGCGATGTCGAACACGGACACGACCGCCAAAAACGGCAAGACCAACTGGGCCACGGACGCGCTTGATCGCAATAATACCGTCCAGAGCAGGGCAAAGCTGAGCCCACCGATCAGAAGGGCGCCGGCCGTGGCCTCGTCGTGCCGAAGGAGTACCGACAACAAGCCGAGACAAACGCTAACGATGCCGATTAGCGGCGCGGTCGCTTTCGATTGCGCGTTTAGCTCGCCAAGCGGCCATGAGCGCTGGGCGGCTATCTGACGGAAGGCAGATAGCGATAGGCCGAGGCCAATTACGCACATCGAGGCGAATGCCGCGAAATAAAACGCAAAACCAGAGGACATGGAAAAAGCCCAAAAAAGGCGCCGAACGTCTTAAAAAAAATTGTGGTTTTGAGTGAATGCGTATTTCAAAAATGCGGTGATGCGTCGCCGTAAGAGTCATCACTCGAAAATGGTATCGTCAAGACCATCTAATGATCGAAAGAACTTTGAATTTTGACAGTGCAATGCAACAAGTCCGTCGCTTTCATCAAGGCTGTGTCACGGCCACTTCACGATCGGGGGCATGGAGGAAAGAATGCTCTCGACGTTGCCGCCGGTCTTCAGCCCGAACGTCGTGCCCCTGTCATAAAGCAGATTGTACTCGACGTAGCGGCCACGGCGCACGAGCTGCTCATCGCGCTGGGCTTCGCTGTAGTTCAAGGCAAAGTTGCCGCGCACGAGCATCGGGTAGACCGATAGAAAAGCCCGGCCGACGTCTTGCGTGAATGCGAAGGCGGAATCCCAGCCGCCGTCGGCCTCTGATGGTGCCAGGTAATCGTAGAAGATGCCGCCTACGCCACGCATTTCCTTGCGATGCGGCAGATAAAAGTACTCTTCGCACCAAGTGCGATACTTCTGATAGTCGGCGACCTCGTGGGCAGCGCAGGCGCCGTACATCGCGGCGTGGAAGGCGAGGGTGTCAGTGTCTTCCTGAGTGCGGCGCTTATCCAGAACGGGCGTCAAGTCGGCCCCGCCGCCGAACCACCATTTGGTCGTCACCACCATGCGCGTGTTCATATGAACAGCGGGGACATTGGGGTTCCAGGGGTGCGCAATGAGCGAGATGCCGGAGGCCCAGAATGCGGGATCGTCCTCGGCGCCCGGAATTTGCTTGCGGAACTCGGGCGCGAACTCGCCGAAAACCGTGGAGGTGTGAACGCCGATTTTCTCGAAAACCCGGCCGTGCATCATGCTCATGGTGCCGCCGCCACCCTTGGCGCCAGTATGATCGCTACGCTCCCACGGCGTGCGGACGAAGCGGCCGGGCGGCTCGCCGCCGTGTGGCGCCGAAGCCGGGAGATTGTCCTCGAGTTTCTCCAACGCGGCGCAAATATCGTCGCGGAGCTTTTCGAACCACGCCTGCGCGGTTGCCTTGTGCTGCTCGCTCGGTGCGTCGGAGGCGTTCATATGGAGTCAATTCCGTTGTCTTGTTTTTGTCGGAAATGACCCTTACTGCGAGCGGTGATCCGCTATCAATAGCCTGCCGCTGCCGCCATCGGGGTCACGTCCGATTTGGCGCAGGGTTTTGTCGTCTGAAAAGCTTTTATCGCCATGTTGGGCCGTATCTACAGTTGGTTTGAGGGTCGCATCGACCCTTTCGAGCGACCGGGCATCGTCCGGCCGCCGGAGACGCTTGGCGCGTTCTATTGGCACTACGTGCAGCCGGTATGGCCGGCGTTCGCAGCCATTCTCGTGGTCGGATTTTTGGGATCGATCACGGAAGTGATGCTGTTTGCGTTCATCGGCAAACTGGTCGATCTGATGCGCGCCGCGCCCAATGCGGAAGCTTTTTTTAGCGACAATAGCGGCGCGCTGCTGGCGATGGCGTTCCTGGCGCTCGTCGCCCGGCCGCTGATCTTTTTCGTGCACGATCTGATCAAGAGCCAGGTCATCGCGACGCGGTTCACCAATCGTGTGCGCTGGCAGACCCATTCGTACGTGCTGCGCCAGTCGATGGGGTTCTTCCAGAACGATTTTGCCGGCCGTATCGCCAACAAGATCGTTCAGACGGCGCAGGGCTTGCGCGAGAGCGTCGTGCAGGCGATCGATGCCATCTGGTACGCGGCCGTGCAGTTTTTCGGCGCGATGGTGCTGTTCGCGGCCGCCGACTGGCGATTGACGCTCCCTCTCGCGGTCTGGCTTACGATCTATCTGCTGGCCATCCGGTATTTCGTGCCGCGCATCAAGGAGCGCTCGACGGCGGCGTCGGAAGCGCGCTCGATGTTGGTCGGGCGTATCGTCGACAGCTACACGAACATCCTCACCGTCAAGCTGTTCGCGCACGCGGATCGCGAAGACGGATACGCGCGCGTCGCTTTCCAGGAGTTGATGGACAAGTGGCAGCATTCGCTGCGGCTCATTACGACGATGGAGTTGTTCCTGTCGTGCCTCAATGGCGTGATGATGGTGGCCGTCGGCGCGATGGCGCTCTGGCTGTGGAGCATCGGCGATATCACGACGGGCGCGATCGCGACCATTCTGGCGCTAGTCGTGCGTATCGACACGATGTCGGGCTGGGTCATGTGGACGATCGCGGGCATCTTCGAAAGCATCGGCGTCGTGCACGAAGGCATGGAGACGATCGCGCGTCCGCAATCGGTCGTCGATACGCCGGATGCGAAGCCGCTTTCCGTCACGAAGGGCGAGATCAAGTTTGACGCGATCGGGTTCCATTACGGAACCGCGAAAGGCACGCCGGGCGGGCAACCTGGCCGTGTCATCGAGAACTTGTCTCTCAGGATCGCGCCGGGTGAGAAAGTAGGTCTCGTCGGGCGGTCGGGCGCCGGCAAGTCGACGCTCGTCAACTTGCTGCTGCGCTTCTACGATCTGGAGCGCGGCCGTATCCTCATCGATGGGCAGGACATTGCGCACGTCACGCAGGACAGCTTGCGTGCATCGATCGGAATGGTGACGCAGGATACGTCCCTGCTGCACCGGTCGGTGCGTGACAACATCCTGTACGGGCGGCCCGATGCGGTCGAAGCCGACGTCGTGATCGCGGCACGGCAGGCAGCGGCCGATAGTTTTATCGGCGGCCTCTCCGACATGAAGGGTCGCGAAGGCCTTGATGCCCATGTGGGTGAGCGTGGCGTGAAGCTTTCCGGTGGCCAGAGGCAGCGCATCGCGATCGCACGCGTTCTGCTGAAGGACGCGCCGATCCTGATCCTGGACGAGGCGACGAGTGCGCTCGACTCGGAAGTGGAAGGTGCGATCCAGGAGAGCCTGAGGACGCTGATGAGCGGCAAGACCGTCATTGCGATCGCGCACCGGCTGTCGACGATCGCGGCGATGGACCGGCTCGTGATCATGGACGAGGGGCGCATCGTCGAGGAAGGCAGCCATGCCGATCTCATCGCGCGCGGCGGCATTTACGCTGGGCTCTGGCACCGACAATCGGGCGGGTTCCTGGCGCAAGAGGCGGCGGAGTAGGAAACGGTACGTTAGTTGAGGCTGCGTTTGGGAAAAGCGCGGCCTCAATAATTTTGTGCACAACCTGACAGAATCTCTTTACAACTTATGGTTGCTTAATGAGGGGCGACCATGTGGAAAATTGCACGGATGGGCGCGGTGGGGGCCGCGCTTTGCGGCGGAGCATCGGCGGCGCGGGCGGTCGACGGGCTGGTTCCCTTCAATGGGACAATTCTCGCCGCGTGCGTGCTGACAGTCGGCACGCCCGGCGTTCTCGTCGCCAACGGCACCTACACGGAGTTGAGTTCGTCAGCAGGCGGCGGGCTCGGCGGCATCATTACGGTGCTGACGACTGGCGCGTCGTTCAAGGTCAGCGCGCTCGCTCCCTCGGCTTTTACGCTGGCGCCTGCGACCGGCAACGACAACGTGTCATTTGCGGCGGCTTATTCCGGATCGGGTGCGACGACGATGCCGAACACGCCGGGCGCGACGCAGACGTCGCTCGGTCTCGGGGTGACAAACGTGGTCGTCAATCTCAGCGCGACCAAAGCATCGGGCAATTTCGTGACCGGCAACTACACGGCAACGGTCACGGTCCGATGCGAATAGCTTGCCGGCTTATCATGGCGATGGCGGCGTTCGCGAGCGCAACTGGAAGTGCCGCGGCGCAGGCGCTGACCCCGATGCGTGGCGAAGTTCGCAGTTTCACAGATCAATTCGCGGTGCGTGTCTTTCCGGCCAATCCCTACGGGCACCGCATTCGCATCGACGTGCACGTGTACGATGAGACGTTTGCGCCGGTTCAAGAAGCCCAGGTGCTGCCGCCTTCCGCTACGCTCGCGCCGGGCGATAGCCGCAGCGTCTATATTGTGGTGCCTTTCGAAGGGCATAGCGAGCGAAAGGTGAGGATCTGCGCGGAGAGCGTTCCGTTCGGACATGCAGCAACTCTTTTGAGGACACAGGTATGCGGACGGTTCCTCGCAACGCGCGTGCAGTGAGCGCCGCACTTGTGCTTGCGGGCGCGTCCATTGGCTGCGCCGAACCCTTGTCGGCGCAGTCGACGGCCGGCGGGTACCCGAATATCTACGGCTATCAGAACCAGAGCTACACCTCCGGCCTCTATCTGCCCCAGGTTTCGCAGCCGAGTGGACAAGACGAAATTCGCGCGGCCGACGGTACGACCTGCAGGTCCAGCATGGCGAGCAATGACGCCTACCTCGACGTGGGTGGCATCGGAGGACAGGCGATCGACGGTACGTTCAATCAGGGCAGCGTGTATGGCCGTATCATCGTGCCGCTCGGCGCCGTCCCGAAGCGCCTCGACTGCACGGCGCTCTACAATCTGGAAATCGCGCGGCTGCGGAACGAATTGGAACTTGTGCGGTCGGGTTTGCCGGCGGCCGTGACGCGCGGTGACAGGAATTGGGCGGAGGAAGGCTGGTCGGATTCCCGGCAACACGCTTCGCCGCCCCTTGAACTGGGTGCACTCGCCTCAAAAGACGGCGTTGTTCCGCAGCATGTTGCAGGACCTCATGCGGCGGCGGCGGACGTGGGCCTACGGCCGTGGACGGCGGAGGCGCGCCGCTGAGGCCACGGCGCTCGTTTCATGTGGTGTGCGGCGGGGGCGAAGGAATTTCACGGCTTCGGTCAGCAGTCGGCGGCCGTCGAAGAAACGGGGAACGCGCGCGCGATAGGTCCTGTAGCTTTCGGCGTAGGTGGCTTCCAGCCAGGGCTCTTCGGCAATGGCCATCAGCGCGTAGACGGCGACGAGCGTGATCGCGAGTGCCGCAGGAAGGGCAGAGGCGGTTGCAATTCCGAGAGCGAAATACGCAGCAATGGCGGTCGCGTACTGCGGATTGCGGCTCCAGGCGTACACGCCTTCCTGGGCAAGCCCACTTGCCCGGCAGTAGGTCGCTTTTCGTCCGAGCGCCCACAGTGTCCAGAGATAGGCGCCAAACGCCAAAACGGCGGCTGCGGCGGCGAGGATTTGCGCGGATATGAGTTCGCCGGCTGCGGCGTCGCGCGCCAAGTTCGCGGCGCAGACGAACAGAACAGCCAAGTTCAGGGTGCGAAAGAGCGTCCAAACGGCGAAGCTTTTCAATGATTTTGCCGGCGGCGCCGGCCAAATGCGGAACTGGGGCGCGAGGTTTCCTGCGATCAATCCGAAGATCAAGGCAGCCGCCACGACAAATCCGGCGGCCATGACGATCCAGTCCAGCATTGGCGTCTGAAGGCTCCCGTCGCTTCGTGACGGGTCTGGCGCATTCGCGTGTCACGTCTGCGACAGTGGGACGGGCGCGCTCGCGGGGAAGCCGGAGGTCTGGCGCAACGCCTCGGAAAGCGCGATCGCGGCGGCGACGGCGATGTTGAGCGAGCGCAGGCCGGTCCGCATCGGGATGCGGATGCGTGCATCGGCTGAGTCGTGCACGTGAGCGGGACAGCCGGCGCTCTCGCGTCCCAGTAAAAGCGTATCCGTCGATGCAAACTCGAATTGGAAATGGGGAGTTGCGGCATGCGACGTAAGTAGAACGAGGCGTCCGCTGGCGGGGTTCGCGGTATTTCTGGCCGTCATGAAGGATGCAAAGCTCTCGTGGCGATCAATCCTGACGTGGGGCAGATAATCAAGCGCGGCGCGCTTCAAGGCACGGTCCGATATATCGAATCCGGTTGGTCCAATGACGTCGACAGGGGTATCGAGGCAGGCGGCGAGGCGTAGAATCGTGCCTGTGTTCTGAGCAATGTCGGGCTGATACAGTGCGAGGCGCATGGCGACGGAGATTCCTAGCGAGGAGGCATAGCGTCAAAATCAATTTGATGCGCCAAATTGCCTCCGGCATTGCGCGCGCCTCAAGCCTTGAGACAGGCCGCAAACGCTGTCAGAACGGCGTTCGGCAAGCTCTTTTCCTGCCGCTGGCATACCGTCACG
Organism: uncultured Hyphomicrobium sp.; assembly: GCA_902825785.1. Lineage (GTDB taxonomy): Bacteria > Pseudomonadota > Alphaproteobacteria > Rhizobiales > Hyphomicrobiaceae > Hyphomicrobium_B. The sequence continues at coordinate 7,127 of CADECN010000023.1, forward strand.
ACGGTAGTGCTACAGCAGCGTCCCACCTCGATGCGTTGCGATATCGCGCGCGACAGCACCTTGATATTGGAGGCCCTCGTGACAACTGAGGTCGATGACACAAACCGCAGGGATTTCATAATTCTAGCGGGTAATGCCTTCGTTGCCGTTGGCGCGGCATCCTTGATCTGGCCGTTCATCCAACAGATGAACCCAGATGCGAGCACGAAGGCGCTTTCAACGGTCGAGCTCGATCTGGCGCCGGTGAAGGAAGGGCAGGCGATCACCGCGATGTGGCGTGGCAAGCCGATTTTTATTCGCAACCGGACCAAGGAAGAGGTCGACGCCGCCAACAAGGTCGACGTCTCGAACCTGCCCGATCCGCTGGCGCGCAACGATGGCTTGCCCGCGAACGACCCGGCGACCGACGCCAATCGCACGAAGGCCGGCAAAGAGAACTTTCTCATCATGATCGGCATCTGTACGCACCTCGGCTGCATTCCGAAAGGCCAGGCGATGGGCGACTCCAAGGGCGACTTCGGCGGCTGGTTCTGCCCCTGCCACGGTTCGCACTACGATACGGCAGGGCGCATCCGCAAAGGTCCGGCACCACGCAATCTCGAGGTGCCGCCCTACCAGTTCATTTCTGACACCAAGATCAAGATCGGCTGAGGGGGCTAACGAACATGGGTGGTCATACCTCGACCTACGTACCGACTTCGCGCTGGGGCAAGTGGTTTGACGAGCGGCTGCCGATCGCACGCATGATGCACGGGCAGTTCGTCGATTTTCCGACGCCCCGCAATCTCAACTACCTTTGGACGTTCGGCGGAATCCTGACGTTCTGCCTCGTTGCTCAGATTATCACCGGCGTCGTGCTTGCCATGCACTATCAGCCGAGCGCCTCGGGCGCGTTCAATTCGATCGAGCACATTCGCCGTGACGTGAACTTTGGATGGCTGATCCGCAACATGCACGCGGTCGGAGCCTCGATGTTCTTCGTCGCCTGCTATGTCCATATTTTTCGCGGCCTCTATTACGGTTCCTACAAGGCGCCGCGTGAAGTGCTTTGGATTCTTGGCGTCATCATCCTGCTCGTGATGATGGCGACCGCGTGCATGGGCTACACGCTGCCCTGGGGCCAGATGACCTTCTGGTGCGTGACGGTCATCACCAACCTGTGCTCCGCGCTCGATACGATCTGGCAGGGACTTGGCACTGCGATCGTCGAATGGCTGTGGGGCGGGTATGCGGTGTCAGGCGTTACGCTCAACCGTTTCTTCTCGCTACACTACCTGCTGCCGTTCGTTCTTTGCGGTGTGGTAGCGCTTCACATTTGGGCGCTGCACGTGGCGGGCCAGAACAACCCGACGGGGCTCGACATTAAGCAGCCGTCGGATTCTGTTCCCATGCATCCGTATGCGACGTCGAAGGATATCGTCGGCCTGTTCGCGTTCCTTCTGCTGTTCGCCTGGTTTGTGTTCTTCCTGCCGGACTACCTGGGGCACGCGGACAACTACAATGAAGCGAACCCCCTGGTCACGCCGCCGCACATCGTGCCCGAATGGTATTTCCTGCCCTTCTACGCGATACTGCGTGCCTTCACCGGATCGTTCCTGGGCATTCCGCTTGGTTCGCTTGCCAAGCTGATGGGCGTGCTCGCGATGTTCGGCGCCATCCTGATCCTGGCTTTCGTACCTTGGCTGGATACAAGCCGGGTTCGTTCGACCAAGTACCGGCCGATCTACAAGTGGTTTTTCTGGCTGTTCGCCTTCACGTGTCTCGCGCTCGGGTATCTCGGCTCGAAGCCCGCGGAAGGCGTTTATGTGACCTGGGCACAGATCTTCACGACGTACTACTTCCTCCACTTCCTCGTGGTCATGCCGGTCGTCGGTCTGATCGAAACGCCGACCAAGCTGCCGCGCTCGATCAGCGAAGCGGTACTTGGCAAATCCAAGGGCGGTACTGCACCGTCCGGCGCCGCGCCCGCGGCTGCGGAATAGGGGGATCGCCAATATGAGCAAGTTGATGAACCGCGCGGTTGCTTCTTTCTGGCTCGGTGCCGTGGCGCTCGTTCCGATGCAGGCGCTGGCGGCCGAGGGGCATGGCCCGGAAATCGAGCGCCAGAGGTGGAGCTTCGGCGGCTTTCGCGGCCAGTTCGACACGGCGCAGTTACAGCGCGGTTTTCAGGTCTACGAGAAGGTCTGTTCCAACTGCCACGGGTTAAGCCGCATCTATTTTCGTAACCTCGTGCAGGGGGGCGGGCCGCAGTTTCCGGAAGCATCCGTGAAAGCGCTAGCCGCGTCGTGGCCGAACAAGATCACCGACGGCCCGAATGACGAAGGAAATATGTTCGAGCGTCCGGCGGGGCTGCCCGATCCGATCCTCGGGCCCTATAAAAACGAAAAGCAGGCGCGCGCGAACCAGAACGGCGCCTACCCGCCTGACTTGTCGCTCATCGTGAAAGCGCGCACGGTTGAGCGCAATCCGAGCTGGTGGACTCATCCGTTCCTCATGCTCGGTGATATATTCTCGAGTTATCAGGAAGGCGGAGCGGACTACCTTTATGGATTGCTCACCGGTTACTCCGATCCGCCCGAGGGCGTGACGGTTGCGGACGGCATGTCCTACAACAAGGCATTCGCTGGTCATCAGCTCGCTATGCCGCAACCGTTGCAGGATGACTCGGTCGAATACCAGGACGGCACACCGAAGACGCTCGACAACTATGCGCGAGACGTGACGGCGTTTTTAGCCTGGGCAGCCGATCCGAGCCTCGATCAGCGCAAGCGTATCGGCTGGCAGGTGATGCTGTATCTGCTCGTCACCACAGTTCTCCTCTATCTCGGCAAGAAGCGTGTTTGGTCGAGCATCAAGCACTGACGCACCTTGCACGAGATCGAACAGTGAAAAGGCCCCTTGCGGGGCCTTTTCTTTTGAGTTTCGCGCGGATTTCAGGTCTTCGCCAGAGTGTCCAGATTGGCGAGCACGGGCTGCAGCACCGGGTTCAGGATTGTTGCTACGCCCGGAATTCCGGTTGCCTTTTCTATTGCGGCGGTGAGGCCCGGAAGTGCGTCGGCGATGACTTTGGCGAGTGGTGCCTTAGCCTCGCTCGAGAGATGGGCAGCCGCGGTCTTCACGCTATCAATCTGTGATGCCGCCTGCTCAAGTGTCGGAAGCGCGGCCTGCGCACTCGCCTCGTCGGTGACGCCGCCGAGCGTCGAATTGAGAGCCGAGATAGCGGCGCTGGCAAGGCCGACGACGTCGGTCGGTGTCGTTGTCGATTCCGGCGCGGTCGTGCTGCTCGGTGGCTCGACCGCCGGCGTCGTCGTGTGGGTTGAGGGATTGCAGCCGTAAGAGCTGAGCACGTAGACGCCCAATAGTGCGAGGGCGAGCGGCAGCAGCCACTTGCCGATCGTGCTAGAGGGTTCGGGTGCAGCGGCCACGGGCCTCATAGGGGTGTCGCCGAGCGAATCGAGCAGGCCGGAACCGTCGAGCAGGTTTGCGAAGCCTGGCGGCATGGCAGCAGCGACGTTACTCTTCTGGCTCTTCAAGAGACTGGCGAGGCCGTTAGCATCGAGACCGGATGAGCGTTGCGTCTGGGCGAGTTGACTTAGAACGACTGACGACGCGAGGCCAGCAAGCGAACGGCTCTTGCTCGTGTCAATGCCAGTGAATCGTGCAAGCGCTGCCGATAGCGCGTTCGTCGCGCCACCGCCGAGCAAACTCGAGAGAGCATCCGTGCCTTTGTCGACGAGCGCGGTTTGATCGCTTCCACCCAGCAGGTTAGTGAGATTGCCGAGGATGCTCGTATCCTGTCGTGCGAGTGTATCCGAAAGCTGGTTGGCGCCCGCGGAGCGTGACGCGGCACCGGTGAGAGCGGCAAGAATTGCGGGCACGGCGGCGGCAAGGGCCTTCCCGGCGATGCCCTGGTTGAGGCCAAGACTGCCCGCGATGCGATTGATGATCACGGGCCCAAGCAATTGCATAATGGTCGAGACGAGGTTCATGATCAGTCCTCCCGGATCAATGCTCGTGCATTCGCCGCGTTCGCGCGGTCTGAATTGATACTATTTTCGTTTTTCAGCGCGATTGAGCCGAGCCGTTGGAATAACTGTTACTGGGATAGATCAGTGTGGTGGTCGCCGGGTGGGGCGCAGCGCTAGGAAGCGCCGCGCGATCGGGCTAGGACGAGGGTGCGCTCGTTTTTTGCGGCGCGGCATTTGGGGTGCGAGATGGTCAAATCGGTTCTGGGTATCGTGGGCGGCAGTGGCTTCTACCAGTTGCCGGGTATCGAAAATGCCGAATGGCGGCGCATTGAGAGCCCGTGGGGAACCGCGTCCGATGACATCCTGTTTGCAGAAATCGGTGGCCTGCCGTTGCGCTTCCTGCCTCGGCACGGACGCGGGCACAGGCTGTCACCAACGAGTATCGACTATCGCGCCAATATCGATTGTCTGAAACGTGCCGGAGTGACCGACCTGGTTTCGATCTCGGCGTGCGGTTCGTTGAAGAAGAAATATCCGCCGGGCGAATTCGTGCTGCCCGACCAGTTCATTGACCGGACGTTCGCGCGGGAAAAAACGTTCTTTGGAACGGGCTGCGTCGCGCATGTCGCGATGGGCGACCCGGTGAGCCCGCTGCTCGTCAAGGCGATCGAAAAAGCCGCGAAGGGCGAGAAAATCAAGGTGCATGCGGGTGGTACATATTTGGCGATGGAAGGACCGCAGTTTTCTACCCGGGCGGAAAGCAATCTCTATCGGTCATGGGATTGCGACGTGATCGGCATGACGAATATGCCTGAAGCGAAGCTCGCGCGTGAAGCGGAGCTCTGCTACGCGAGCGTTGCAATGGTGACGGACTATGACTGCTGGCACGACGACCACGCGCACGTGGACGTCGCGGCCATAATTGCCGTCATGAAGGAGAATACCGAAAGGGCGCAGCGACTCGTGGCCCGACTGGCGGCGGATTTTCCGCGCGAGCATCCAGCGTGCCCGATCGGTTCGGATCGTGCACTCGACGTTGCAATCATCACGGCACCAGAGGCGCGCGATCCTGCTTTGTTGGCGAAGCTCGATGCCGTTGCGGGCCGCGTTCTGAAGTAGAGGCGGCTATTTGCAGGGGCGCGACTCGACGGTCGCGCTCCAGCCGGAGTTGGTTTTCGTGTAGTTGACGCCTTTGCTCGCCGACTTGCCCCAGCGGGCCCAGTCGGACCCGTATTCCCAGGACGTATAGTCGTACCAGGCCTGATGCGCCGCCTTCATGGCCGCCGGCTTGGTCGGGCCGTCGCCGGAGCCTGAGTGAAAGTGGCTCTCCATGCATAGTCGGCCGCCTTCACGGCGCAGGTCGTGCGCGGAAGCGAAGCCGGTGTCGTCAGCCAAGGCCGGTGAAATCCCGGTGGCGTGCGCGAGCATCAGGATTGCGCAAATATTGCGTCCGTTCATAGCTCCCCCCGTATGCAGCAAATAATCTGCAGAGCGAGACGACGCTAAAGTGCGTCGCGAGCCGGGGCAAGGCATGTCCCACCGACGTGGAGCGTCGTTTGTGGGAAGCGTTGCGCGCTTGCGTCAGCCGTTCGGAAAGCTCAAAAGGATTTTCATCTTTACGAGGCTTGGGAAGAACGATTGCAGCGCCGCACCCATGAACCACAGGATGACCGTGAGCAGGATCAGCGCCGGGAGGGCGGCGACCACCGCCTTCAGGAAAAATGTCATCAGATGGAAGAATGGGACGTCGAAAGCGCGCACCGTAGCTGGAAACGTCTCTTCCGCGACGGCAGGGCGGACGTCGGCTGCAGTGTAGACTTGAGGGGCCGGAATAGGCGGTACGTCGCTGCCAAGGGGTAGGGAGGGCGCTGCCGCTCGCTCCTGTGCGGCGCGTTCACGTGCTTCGCGGGCACGGGCCTCTTTCTCGCGGCGGAAGGTTCGCGGAAGGTCGTCAGAATCGTCCCCGACGGGCATGAAGTCCGGGCTGGCCGCCGCGGTTGGGCTTTGTGACATCGTCGCCATTCCTTTGCAGCGGGCGCCATTTCAGATGGGATGTGGCGCTCACGTGGCCTGCCCGAATCAAAGGCAGGCGTGTCGCAGGTCTTGTACCGTAACCAGAGGTTTATTGCTATTTTGCGCCCTGATTTTGGCGGGAGACGAACGGAAACATGGACTTCGAAAAGCTCATCCGAACAATTCCTGACTACCCCAAGCCCGGCATCATGTTTCGAGATATCACCACGCTGCTCGCGGACGCCAAGGGCTTCCGGAAGGCGATCAAGCGTATGGCGCGGCCGTTCGAGGACGACAGGATCGACGCGGTGGCGGGCATCGAGGCGCGCGGGTTCATCCTGGGCGGGGCGATCGCCGACCGGCTGGAGTGCGGCTTCATCCCGATCCGCAAGAAGGGCAAGCTGCCCGGAAAGACCATCGGTCAGGAATACACGCTCGAATACGGCGTCGACGTCATCGAGATTCACGAGGATGCCATTGCCGAGAACCAGCGGATTCTGATCGTGGACGATCTTATCGCCACCGGAGGAACGGCCGAGGCTGCGGTGAAGCTTTTGCACCGCACCGGCGCAAAGGTGGCGGGAGCGACTTTTATCGTCGATCTTCCCGATTTGGGCGGCATGAAGCGGCTTTCCGATCTTGGCATCGAGGGCCACGCGATCGTCGCCTTCGACGGGCATTGACGTGGCAAGCGCCCTACCTCCGGAAAGGATTGGCCAAGCGCTGGCGTCGATTGCGGCGTGGCGGGCATCGCCGGAGACCGTCGTCGCCTGCCCGGTATGCGCCGCGCCGGGATTGCAAGTGATTGATCGTTCTGCCCGGCCATTCGCCGAGTGGTATGCGATTCAATGCGCCGCCTGCGGGCTCGACGCGAACGTGCATGTACCGCTTAGCGGCGCGATGGGTACGGGCGAATGACGGGCAACCTGGCGGGCGAGATCGTCCTGCTTCCCGGCCTCGACGGAAGCGGGGAATTGTTTGAGCGCGTGGCGCAACTGCTTAGCCCGCATCTCGCCGTGACCGTCGTTCGGTATCCTCAAGATCCGGGAATGACGTATCCCGATTATGCGCGTCTCGTTGCGGATCGTATCGGTGAACGGCCGGTGCTCCTGCTCGGCGAGTCGTTCTCGGGGCCCATCGCGGTACTGACTGCGGCTGCACCGGGCGCGAGCGTGCGCGGCGTTGTCCTTGCCGCGACTTTTCTTAAGAGCCCCTGGCCAGGCTGGCTCGTGCGTCAAGTACGGCGTGTGCCACCGCTCGCATCGCGCCCGCTGCTCAACTGGATCTTGATGGGAACGCGCATTGATCCTGAGCTTTCGGGCAAGATGAAAGACGTGATTTCACGCCTGTCGCCGGAGGTTCGCGCGGCCCGGCTTGATGCGGTTTCGCGGGTTGACGTTCGTCGCGTGTTCCACGATGGGCGCTATCCAGTACTTGTGCTTTATGGGAGACGCGACTGGCTCGTTCCGGGCTCGTCGGTCAAATCGGCGGCCGCCAAACGGGCGTCCACCTGTGAAGTTCAGGGTTTGGATACGGAGCATCTGCTGTTGCAGACGGCTGCGGACGAAGCGGCGTCACACATTCTGGCGTTCGCGAAAAAGCTGATGACCGATAGCAGCGGCGGAGCGAACGCGCCATGAAACTTGAAGGCTCACCGGCGCGAACGATTGAGCGTGCGGCCGATGGCTGGCGTGTCACTATCATAGATCAGACACGCCTGCCGCACGAGATCGAGCGTGTGACGCTGGCAAGCGTTGATCAGGCGGCGCACGCAATCAGGGCCATGCAGGTGCGAGGCGCGCCGCTCATCGGCGTGACAGCGGCCTACGGGTTAGCGCTCGCATTGCGGAGCGACCCTTCGGATGCCGGACTCGCGCAGGCCCATATTTTCCTGGCCGAGCAGCGACCGACGGCCGTCAATCTGCGCTGGGCGCTCGATGAGGTTCGCACTGCGGTCGCGCGATTGCCGGAGCGTGAGCGCGCCGAGGCGGCGTACATGCGTGCGGACCGGATGGCCGATGATGACGTGGAGACCTGCCGTCGCATCGGCGCGCATGGGCTTGAAATCATCAAAGCTGCATCAGCGGCAAAAGGCGGACGGCCGGTTAATGTCCTGACCCACTGCAACGCGGGCTGGCTCGCTTGTGTCGATTGGGGGACCGCCACCTCACCCATCTATCAGGCCTACGATGCGGGCATCGCGCTCCATGTCTGGGTCGACGAGACGCGGCCGCGCAATCAGGGCGCTTCGCTCACAGCGTTCGAGCTTAGTCAGCACGGCGTACCGTACACGCTGATCGTGGACAACGCGGGCGGTCATTACATGCAGCAAGGTGAGGTCGACCTCTGCATCGTCGGCACGGATCGTGTCACGGCTTCGGGCGACGTTGCGAACAAGATTGGCACATATCTGAAGGCGCTCGCGGCGCATGACAACGGCGTGCCGTTCTACGTCGCGCTTCCGTACACCACGATCGACTGGTCGTTGACGAGCGGCGCCGACATTCCCATCGAAGAGCGGTCAGCCGACGAGGTTCTTAAGGTTGCTGGGCGCCTCGCCGATGGCTCTGTCGACAGCGTTGCGATTGCGGCGGAGGGTACACCGGCGCGCAATCCAGGTTTCGACGTGACTCCGGCACGCCTAGTTACGGGTTTTATCACCGAGCGTGGCGTGACGCCCGCAACGCGGGAGGGGCTCTTGTCGCTCTATCCCGAGCGCAAGGAGCGCGCGGCATGAGTAAGGCAAAGCGCGCAGGCGAAAAGGCATTGCGCAAGGACGTGGTGGCGACAGCGCTCGCCATGAGCCGCAGCGGGCTATCGCCAGGTCGGTCGGGCAATGTGTCATGCCGCTGGAGCGATGGAATGCTGATTACGCCGAGCGGAAAACACTACGAAGAGATCTCGCCCGACGACATTGTTTTCGTGGGTCGCGACGGAAGCTTCGAGCAAAACAGCCAGTTGCCATCGAGCGAATGGCACTTTCATCTTGCTGCGTATAATGCACGACCCGATCGCAATGCGCTCGTGCACGCCCACTCGCTTCATGCCACAGCGCTGGCGTGTGCGCACAAGGCCATTCCTGCATTTCACTACATGGTTGCGGTTGCAGGTGGAAAGGACATCCCGTGCGTGCCGTATGCAACGTTCGGCACACCAGAACTTGCACGGCATGTGGCGGACGGCCTGAAAGAACGCGATGCCTGCCTGATGGCAAACCACGGTCAGATCGCGATCGGTCTGACGCTTGCCGCGGCTCTTGAACTCGCTTCCGAGGTGGAGGTTCTGGCCGAGCAGTATATCGCGACGCTGATGCTCGGGCCGGCCCATATCCTCCCCGACGAGGAAATGGAGATCGTGATCGGAAAGTTCCGAAGCTACGGCGCGCAGGCCATCAAGCCGACCCACTAGCGCGGTCGGGCGATCGCGGGCAAACCGGTTGCGCGCTTTGGCCACTTCCAAAGTGGGCCGCGTCTGCTAAGAGGCGCGCGAAATCTGCAACATGGAGCCCGCAATGCCGATCGAGCGCTTTGAAACGTCCGCCGTCTATTCGAAAGTCACGCAAGCCAACGGCTGGGTGTTCACCGCCGGCGTCATTCCGACCGATCTAGCGCGGGATTGCGAGGGACAGACGGCTGAGGTGCTGGCCGAGATCGACCGACTGCTTGCGCTTGCCGGTACGAATAAGGCCAATGTCGTGCAAGCGACGGTCTGGCTCAACGACATCCGCCACCGCGACGCCATGAACAAATCCTGGAGCGCATGGCTCGGCGGTAAGGACGCACCGGCGCGCGCGTGCGTGGAAGCCAAGCTCATCGACCCGCGCATGCTGGTCGAGATTTCGGTCGTTGCGGTCAAGTAGCGCAGCGAATCGCCCGGTCTCTCACGCGCAAATCCACACGGCTAACCGGGGTCAGCCGTGTGGATTTTTTGCAGCGGGGGCAAGGCATTTTGCGTTGCGGCGGTCGTTGGGGCATCGAGTCTAAAATGTGAATCTGCAATTGTTAGAAACGCCGTTCAGCTTTGACGGCCGTTGACGATTTCTCGCGGGGTTCACTGATGCGCTTCAAGCCGGTTGTTTTTGCTGCCGTCCTTGTCGGTTTGGTCACGATGGGAGGGCAAGCGGCAATGTCTCAGGCGGTTGATGGACTCGCGGCCATGCACGACATGCGCCGCGAGGGCGGGCGCCTGTGCATGTCCGATCACTTCCACTACGGCAGCAGCAGCGGCCAGAACTCGAAGAAGGCGGCCGAGGCCGCCGCAATCGCTTCATGGAGCGATTTTACGGCCTTTGAGTACGGTGGGGCGTGGGCGCGTTGGGGAAGGTCGGCGAGCAAGCAATTGAAGTGCAGCAACTCGTCGGGTGGCTGGGGGTGTGATGCCAGTTCGCGGCCCTGTCGTTGAATGGCTACGTAAGGCGTCGCTCCTTCGATTGACGAATAGGTGCTCAGCGGCCTGGCAAGATGTTGCCAAATACGCGGCGGATGATGCTGACAAGGAACCGGACGAGAAAGAGCTGAATCATCGTGCCGATCACGCCGCGGTTCTGCACGCCCAGAATGTTCGACAGGATCTGGCGGATGATGTCCTCGAGCGAACTGCCGCCAGGTGATTTCGTGCCGCCGCGCCGGATGATGTCGGGCAGCTGATCAAAGGGCGAGTTCGACGGTCGCGAACGGCCGACGCCTGGGATGTCGTCGCCTGGAATGGGAAGAGGGCTTTTTCCGGTCTTTGCAGGGTTTGCGTTGCGCGACGCGCCCCAATCCCCCGTGGTGCCGGTTCCATTGCCTGTTCGCGCTGGTTCGCCCGGTAACGACAGCGGACCGGCGGCAAGCTTCGACAGCGCCGGAATGTCGGTGAGCATCCTATTGAATTTTGGCGCTGCTTCGCGGCCCATGCGATCGACGATGTCGCCCGTTACGACGGGCAACAGCTTCTTGGCAGTTTCGAGGTCGATTCCGGAATCGCGGGCGACGCGGCCGGCGACGCCTCGGCTCGCGTGCTTGCTGCCGAGCAGAATTGCAAGAATGTCGTTGCCGTGGGCGATCGTTGAATCCGCAGCGAGCGAGGGCTTGCCATTCGCGGTCGCGTCGAGACCCGCCGTCATTGCGGACACAACATCAGCGACGCCGCCACGGGAAAGCATGGCGCGTTGGACACGATAGCTGATTGCATCCTGGATTTCCGCGACGGCCTTCGATGCCTGACCAGGTTCGATCCCGAAGGTACGTGCGATATCGTCACTCAAAGCAGATTTAAAATTCTGCTGGCTCTGCTTCTGTTGGCTAACCAAGCTCGCCTCCGTACTCTCGTACCGTGGGATTGAAATCAAATGAGCTCAACCCGCGTTCGCTTATAGCGTCCGTATGTTGCGGTGCAAGAGTAGGTGATGCCGACTTGATTTGCGTCACGACGTTCTTGCGCGCACGTAGATAGTGTTCTTCGTTCATGCGAGGTTCATTTGAAGGGCTCGCATGTGGCAAGAGCCAACAACGCGATGACGCGAGGTGGACGGAAAAGGAACCGGAATTCTTCGACACGCGTTCACAGGTAAACGTGATTGAACTAGCTCGCATCTCACATCGCTAATGGGTTCGTCTGGGTTTGGGAGGAGATATGCGCAAGCTCGTGTTGTCTGCACTCTGCTTTGCCGGTCTGGCGTTCGCGGCCTCTGGTCCTGCTTCCGCCAACGCGGCTGCGGGCGCGATGGCAGTTAAGCCGCCGCTCGTGACAAAGGGGCAAGTGGAAGAAGTGCGCTGGCGCCGTCGCCATCGGTGGCACCGCCGTCACTTCTTTATCGGTGCGCCGTATCTGGCGTGGGGCTATTATCGGCCGCGTTATTACTACGGCGGCTATCCCAACTATTACTACGGCGGTTACTATCCGCGCCGGCACCACTGGCGCCATCGCCATTGGAGGCACCGGCATCACCACCACCGGCATTGGCGGCACCGTCACTGGCGCCGGTGGTAGTCCCGTAGGCTGATCGCGTGGGTTGGGTCCGAATCGGGCTCCGGCCCGCGCGCTTTTGAGCCTTGTTTAGCACGTTGCCCGCATTTCGGGCATCATTTCCCATGCCAGGGGCAACGTTTCATACCCCCAAAGATCAAGGCCTTCGTGTTGCAACGCGGGGGCTCTTTTGGCATGGTCCGCCGCGACTCTCGCCGGAAATTTAAGCAGCGGGCGAGTCCGCGTCCGCCGCCGGCGGGTCAGCGTGAAAACAATAAAAGAGACGGGCCAGAAGGGACACTCCATGACAACTTTACTTTGGGGGATCATCGCCTGCGGGGCGTTGTCCATCATCTATGCTTTTCTAACTTCCAAGACAGTGATGGGCGCCGATCCAGGCAACGCCCGCATGCAAGAAATTGCCGGCGCCATTCGCGAGGGTGCGCAGGCCTATCTCAATCGCCAATATCGCACTATCGGAATTGTCGGCGCTGTCATCTTCGTACTTGCGTGGCTTTTGCTCGGGCCGTTGACCGCCTTCGGGTTTGCGATCGGCGCAGTGTTGTCGGGCCTTGCCGGGTACATCGGCATGAATGTGTCGGTGCGCGCCAACGTGCGTACGGCTCAAGCGGCAACGCAGTCGCTCGCCAAGGGCCTTGATATCGCGTTCAAAGCCGGTGCCATCACGGGCATGCTGGTTGCCGGTCTCGCTCTGCTTGGCGTTGCCGTCTACTACGCCATCCTGACGGTCGGTCTTGGGCTTGAGCCTGCGAGCCGGCAGGTCGTGGATGCGCTCGTTGCTCTCGGTTTCGGCGCTTCGCTTATTTCGATCTTCGCGCGTCTCGGCGGTGGCATCTTTACCAAGGGTGCGGACGTCGGTGGCGACCTCGTCGGCAAGGTCGAGGCCGGCATTCCCGAAGACGATCCTCGCAACCCCGCCACGATCGCTGACAACGTCGGTGATAACGTCGGCGACTGCGCCGGCATGGCGGCCGACTTGTTCGAAACCTACGCGGTTACGGTTGTCGCGACCATGGTTCTGGCGGCGATCTTCTTCTCCGGTCAGGCCGGACTCGCCGATCTTATGGTCTATCCGCTCGCCATCTGCGCGGCGTGCATCGTGACCTCGATCATCGGCACTTACTTCGTCAAGCTCGGCGCCAACGGCTCGATCATGGGCGCCCTCTATAAGGGTGTCATTGCCTCGGCCGTGCTCTCGATTGCCGGCCTCTATGGCGCTACGCACTATGTGCTTGGTGGCTTCGGCGAGGTTGGCACAGCGGCCGGCCAGTCGATTACCGGCTGGAACCTGTTCTTGTGCGGTCTGGTCGGCCTCACGTTGACGGGCCTTATCGTCTGGATCACCGAGTACTATACCGGCATCGGCTTCCGTCCGGTGAAGTCGATCAGTCAGGCCTCGGTGACCGGCCACGGCACCAACGTGATCCAGGGTCTAGCCGTATCGCTCGAAGCGTGCGCTCTGCCGACGATCGCCATCGTCGCCGGCATCCTGCTGACCTACAACCTGGGCGGTCTGTTCGGTACGGCTATCGCGACGACGACGATGCTCGGCCTCGCCGGCATGATCGTGGCTCTCGACGCCTTCGGTCCCGTGACGGACAACGCCGGCGGCATCGCCGAAATGTCGGGATTGCCGAAGGAAGTGCGTCGCTCGACCGATGCGCTCGATGCGGTCGGCAACACCACCAAGGCGGTGACGAAAGGTTATGCCATCGGTTCGGCCGGTCTCGGCGCGCTCGTGTTGTTCGCCGCGTATAACTACGACCTGCAGCACTTCATCACGGAAGCGAACAAGCCGGGTGCTACGTCCTACCAGTTCTTCAAGGACGTGCAGATCAACTTCAGCCTCGACAACCCGTATGTCGTCGTTGGTCTGCTGCTCGGCGGTCTTATTCCTTACCTGTTCGGCGGCATCGCCATGACGGCGGTCGGCCGTGCAGGCGGCGCCATCGTCGAAGAGGTGCGTCGTCAGTTCAAGGCCAAGCCCGGCATCATGAAGGGTACGGAAAAGCCGGACTATGCGGCCGCCGTCGACCTTCTGACGAAGGCCGCGATCAAGGAAATGGTCGTGCCGTCGCTGCTGCCGGTGCTGTCGCCCATCGTGCTGTTCTTCGTCATCAGCGCGATCGCAGGTAAAGGCGCCGCGTTCTCGGCCGTCGGCGCCATGCTGCTCGGCACGATCGTCACCGGCCTGTTCG
>CADECN010000024.1:0-16093 GCA_902825785.1 uncultured Hyphomicrobium sp.
CCCTCCCCGCTTTCCAGTTGGCCAGGCTCGAGCATAACAGATTGGCGTGCGGGTTTAGGATCACCCCTTCTGCAAGCACCCGCAAGCCGTTGGCGCGCAGCGTGTCTCCGCTCGTCGTGATATCGATAATGAGTTCGGCGGTGCCTGCCACTGGTGCCCCTTCGGTAGCGCCCGCACTTTCCACGATGCGGTAGTCGCCAAAGCCCCTCGACGCAAAAAATCGGCGCGCGATGTTGACATACTTCGTCGCGATACGCGGCCAGCGCCCGTGAACGCGTCGGAAAGGCATCGCGATCGCTTGCAGGTCCTCCACCGTCGCCACATCGATCCAGCACTGCGGCACGGCAACCACGACGTCGGCAAAACCGAAACCCAACTGCCCCAGGAAGCGCAGGCGCGTATCGGCGTCCGAGACGGTCTCGCGAATAAGATCCTCGCCCGTGATCCCGAGGTGAACGCTGCCGTCTTTCAACGCGGCCGCGATTTCGGACGACGAAACGTAAGCCACCTCGACGCCTGGCAGCCCGTCGATCTCGCCCCGATAACTGCGCGCGTTGCCCACCTTGCAAACGGTAAGGCCTGAAGCGGCGAACAGCTCCGAAGTCTGCTCCATCAACCGCCCCTTTGACGGAATCGCGAGCGTGATCTTTGCCGTCATTGTCCGCCTCCGGACACGGCCGCCAACAGCCGCTCGGTGTGGATCGCCGCGCCGACAGCTGGTACGTCGCCTTCCGCACCCGCGGCACGCATCAACGCATCGTAGCGTCCTCCACCCGCGATCGGCCCCGCCGCTCCGAACGACGCCGTGCGCAGTTCAAAGACGAGGCCGGTATAGTAAGCCAGTGTACGACCGAATTCGGCCGAGAATGTCACGCGATCAAGATCTATGCCGGCATTCGCGAGCATGGCGAGACGACGATCATACGTGTCGAGCGCGGCGCCCGATCCGTTTTTCGAACCCTTCAGCAGAGCTCCTATCCGTTCGCCCGCCGTCCGAGCCGCACCGCTCACTGCCACGTATTCTTCGATCGCATGCGCAAGCCCAGCATCGAGCGGCGGCGCGGATGCGTCCTCCGCAAGCGCCATGAGGTTCTCGGTCAACTCCTCGAGCGTGCGCGTCCCGATAAGTTCGATGCCATGCGCATCGATGTAGGCACCGACCGTCGCCTCGCTTGCCTCGCGATTGTTCGGATCGATGGCGCGCAAAAGCTCTCGCGCTGAACCTCGGGCCGTCACCGCCTCGCCCGAAACCATACGCTTCAGCTCATCACGAAAGGCGCGCGGCTTCAGAAACGCGTCCGCCAGCCGCTTCTGCCACCTTGGCGGCAATCCGGCGGAACACAGGACCGATCGGAAAAGACCAAGATCGCCCAATTGCAACGACCAGTCACGCAATCCGGCAGCCTCGCTAGCCTTGATGATGAGCGCCACCGTCGCGGCCTCAGATGCCTCGCGCTCTTGGTCACCAAACCGTTCGATGCCCGCCTGCTGAAATTCACGCGGATGCGCCGCACCTGCTCCCTGCGGCTGATACCGGAAGGCTGGGCCCGAATAGCAATATTTCGCGCGCGTCGAAGCATTCGCATGGCGCGCCAGATGCAATCGGCACGTCGGCACGGTCAAATCAGGGCGCAGACATAGTTCGGCGCCGTCGGGATCGGTGAAAACGTATGTTCGCGCACGCAGGCTTTCCCCGATAACATCGAGAAATACGTCAGCCGGCTGGATGACGGCGGGCGCAACCGCCTCGTGCCCAGCCTCGACAAAGACCGACATCAACAATTGCGCCTGGGCCTCAAGCGCCGCGAATTCTCGTGCCGTCTCGGCGACCATCGGCGATCAACCCCGGTGCCGCGCGATGATCTTGCGCACTTCATCGACGAGTTGCGCCTGCGGAACGGAGAGCTGCGCCGGGCGCGCTTCCTTCCACTCCTTGTTGTCCTTAATCGCGGCCGCAGCTTTCGCGCCTTCGACAAGATCCTTGATGGTGACTTCGCCTTTGGCGCGTTCGTCCGAACCCTGGATGATGACGCACGGGCTGTTGCGCTTGTCGGCGTACTTCATCTGCGCCTTCATACCGGATGAGCCGAGATACATCTCGGCGCTGATACCGGCGTTGCGCAGCTCTTGCGTCATCTTCTGGTAGTCGGCGACGTTGTCCTTATCTAGCACCAGCACGACGACGGGTCCGGGCGGCGTGTCCTTGCGTCCATTGACGAGCGACAGCGCTGCCTGCAGGCGCGACACGCCAATGGCAAACCCCGTCGCAGGCACCTTCTGCCCTGTAAAGCGCGCGACGAGGTCGTCGTAGCGGCCACCACCGCCGACCGAACCGAAGCGCACGGTGTTGCCGTCACCGTCCTTCACGGGAAACGTCAGCTCCGCTTCGAACACAGGGCCGGTGTAATATTCGAGGCCGCGTACGACGGACAAATCAATGGCGGTGCGCCCGTCGAAATAGCCCGCAGCATCTAGTAGCACTCCGAGACTTTCGAGTTCGGTAAGCGCCTCATCGGCCAGTTTGTGATGACCAAACGAACCACGTAAGGCGTCTAAAAGACTGCGCCATTCGTAACGACCACCACTCGCTTGTATCCGAGTTCGCTCCGCATTTTCGTGCAGAGCGGCTCTCAAGAAGCCGATAAACTTGCTGATCACTACAGGGTGTAGTCCTGCCCCTTCCGTGAAGTCACCTGATTCATCTCTTCGACCTTTGCCCAACAAGGCCTCGACGCCGTCTAAGCCCAGACGGTCTAGCTTGTCGATAGCCCGAAACACTACAACGCGATTTGCCAAATCACTGGCGTCGATTGCGGCACCCTCAAGAATGCCATCCAATAGCTTCCTATTACAGAGCTTGATGACGTAGTCACCGCGCTTGATGCCCAGCGCCTCCAAGGTGTCGGCGGCGAGCATGCACATCTCGGCATCCGCTGCCATCGAGTCGGAGCCTATTGTGTCGGCGTCGAACTGCATGAATTGCCGGAAGCGGCCCGGCCCCGGCTTCTCGTTGCGATAGACGTTGCCGAAGGCATAGCGGCGAAATGGCTTGGGCAGTGTCTGGTAGTTCTGCGCAACGTAGCGGGCGAGCGGCGCCGTGAGATCGTAGCGCAGGCTCATCCATTGCTCGTCGTCATCCTGGAACGAGAACACGCCTGCGTTCGGCCGGTCTTGGTCGGGCAAGAACTTGCCGAGTGCGTCGGTGTATTCGAGCGCGGGCGTTTCCAGTGCCACGAAACCGTAGCGCTCGTAGACCTCGCGGATCGTCGACAGCATGTCGTCGAGGCCGGAAAGCTCCTGCGCCTCGATATCGCGAAAACCCTTCGCAATGCGCGCCTCGGGGCGCACGTCTTTGTTGCTCTGTGACATGCCGGCTGGGAAAAGTTGCTGCTGACACCCGAAGGTGCCGGATCGAACGAGCCCGCCTTATAGCGGATAGGGGTGCGAGGGAAAAGTGAGCCTCAATAGCGGAATGTGGCCCTCAGCCGACGGCCAAAAGCCCGAAAATGCGCGTTTCCGCGCAGCCGCCCCTTGGCGCGATGGAACGCCGCCCTCGGCAAAGCCAGGAGTTCGCGCGCCACGATCAGGTCGTAGAGCGGAATTTCAATCGCGCCAAAGCTGCGCTTGAAGTCATCGTCGCGCAGTCCGAGGTCAAAGCGCCTGACCCCTCGCTCGGCGAAATACTGGATCGCATCAAGGATAATGAGCCGCCCCGGCGAGACCGACTTCCACGCCTCCCCCGCCGTCGAGATGCGGAGCATCGCGAACGTCCCTTCATGCAGAATGCCGAACAGGCTCGCAACGATCTCGCCATCGACTTCGAGCGCAAACAGATAGCCGAAGTCGGCTTCCGTTCCGTCGATGGCGAGCCGCTCGTAGAAGTCGCGCTTCTCCGGATCGTCGAGCGAATATTTGCCGTTGCGAACGCTGTGACGCGCCGCCTGCTGCTCCTCCAGCAGCGAGAACACGCGCGCGACATCGTCAACCTCGACGGCGCGATGGAATTTGACGGTGCCCTCTTTCGCAAGCAGCCGCCGGCAACGATCTACGTTGCGAACGTATTCGCGACCGCGCTCGGTCATATACGTGTCGAACGAGCCCTCGAGCGTCAGGATATTGCTCGCATAGCGCGCCGGCACGACGCCGGAGCGCGTCATGAGCGGGTTAACGCGACGGCCGACAATCGCCGGCATTCGCTCGAGCCTAATCAGATCGATGTCGCGCAGCGCGTGACGGATGGCGCGCCAGGCGCGCCGGACCGATCGCGGCTTAGCCAGCACGGCCGGACCGAGTATCGGCCCGCCGCAGCTCGCGAAGCCGAGATCGGCGAACTTGGCAACCCGCAGCCGCTTCTTCTTTTTGATCAACAACGGCAGGATAATCGCGACATCGCCGGAATTGCGCTCGGTTACGATCACAATACACGGAGTGGCCTTCTGGGCCGGCGCCAGTTCCTCGTAAAGCAGGGTCAGCCAGTTGAGCGATTGAAAGCTGCTCGATACCAATCCGCCTTGAACGGCTTCGAGCGCGGCGAGCGCATCATCCGCACCAACGAAGACTTCGGCTATGAAACGAGGGCCGCGAAGAAGCCTTTTGCGCGGTCGGCTCTCCGCCGCCGCGCTTGCAATCGCGCTGCTTCCAACACTTGCCATCGAAATACGCAACACAAACGATCGGTGGCCCCGCATGAGCACTTCAGCTCTAAGTGGGAGTATGTCTTGATCGTCTGTAACGTCAATGGTTTGGCAGCGCGCCGCAGCAAAGTCCGTCTGACCGGCGTTCAGCGCGATCATCCGGGTCCGCTGATAACGCCCGCAGCCACAATCAAAAATGCGATTTCGAAGGCTTGTTGCGTGGCATCAAACGTCTCGCGCGTGGCGCCGAGCCCCTTGCGAACGCAAATGGCAGTCGCGACCCCCGCCGCTGCAAATCCTGCAATCGAAGCCAATGCCACGGTGACAGGAGCTAACACAATCACGGCCGGCAACAATCCGAACAGCAGCGCGATTGCCAGAACGTAGCTCGCAATTCCGTTCGTTTCCGATTTGGTATCGGCGCGCGAAGAAAGCGCCCTCATCGCAAGCACCATTGCAAATCGAGAAGCCGCGTGTGCCGCAATGAGAGCGCGCGCCGCGGAAAACGAGTCCATGCCTATCAAGGCCGACGCCTTGAGCCCGAACGCGGCGACGAGCACCATGGTTCCGGTGCGTCGCGTCGCATCGCCCACCAGCCGATCCGCCGCGCGCATCAGCCCCTTCTCGTGAACCGCGCCGGTCAGCGCCAAAACCGTGACAAGCGTCAGCGCGACCGGCACGGGTTCTGGAAAGAAGGCCCCCGTACCGAGCAGCACGACCGCCGCAAACAAGCCGATGAGCAGCCCGACCAACGGATAAAAGGCCACCGACGTCGCCGCCGGCTTGTCGGTATCCACGCCGAACACGGACAAACGGCTCACGGCTTCCGCAAAGAAAGAAAACACGCGCGAGATCATGCCGCAGGGCCCCCACCAACCGCTTCAGCATTCATGCGCCGATATAATCCTCCGCCACCCGCCGCGGCTGCGGCGCGGCTGTGGAATATTTCTCGAGCCCTTCCAGCCCCGGCGGCACCGGTCCGCCGTGCGCCCAGTCGAGCAATTCCACGGTATGCACCACCGGCACGTCGAGCGCCGCCTGCAGTTGCGTGATGCAGCCGATGTTACCGGCCGCGACGATGTCCGGCCGCAACGGCCGGATGTTGGCTGCTTTGCGATCGCGCAGTGCCGTCGCGATTTCGGGTTGCAAAATGTTGTAGACGCCCGCTGACCCGCAGCACAGGTGCGACTCGGGAATGTCGAGCAACGTGAAGCCGGCATTGCGCAACAACACGCGCGGTTGTGTCGTGACCCGCTGCCCATGCTGCAACGAGCACGCCGCATGATAGGCAACCTTGAGGCTCGACCAGCGCTTGGGCGCACCGATGTCGTGCCGCGCAAGGAACTCGGTAACATCCATCGTGCGCGAGGAAATGTCCTTGGCGCGGGAAGCGTAATCCGCGTCACGGGCCAGCATATGCCCGTAGTCCTTAACCGTCGTCCCGCAGCCCGATGCATTGATGATGACCGCGTCTACGTTGCCGCGCGCAATTTCCTTGCCCCACGCGTCGATGTTGCGCTTCGCCATCTCGATCGCTTCCGCCTCACGGCCGATGTGCTGGCTCAATGCTCCGCAGCATCCGGCGCCCGCCGAGACAATGACGTCGATACCGCTGCGCGCGAAAAGTCGGATCGTGGCGTCGTTGATCTCCGGTCGCAGCACCTGCTGCGCGCAGCCCGACAGCAGCACCACGCGCCCGGTTCTAAGACCCGACGGAACGGCTGTTCCAGGGCCGCTAAAACGGCCGCGCGAGGTTCGCTTGGCAGAGGCGAGTTCGGTCATCGCCGCCAATTCCGGTAGACCGAAACGCTTGAAAGCACCCGCCAGCCGCGCGCCTAGCGGTGCGGCGCGCAGCGCCCATCTGAAGCGCGTCGGATAGGGTACGATGCTGGCAAGCGTCTTGCGCAGCAGACGGTCCTTGAAGCGCCTGCGCCCGGTCTTCTCGATGTGACGCCGCGCGACCTCGACCAGATGCATGTAGTCGACACCGGAAGGGCACGTCGTCATGCACGAAAGGCACGTCAGGCAGCGATCGATATGAACAGATACGCTAGGCTTTGCCGGCGCATCCTTCTCCAACATGTCTTTGATGGCATAGATGCGCCCGCGCGGGCTGTCACGCTCGTCGCCCAGAACCTGGTACGTCGGACATGTCGCCGTGCACAGTCCGCAGTGCACGCAGCGCCGCAAAATCTTGTCGGCTTCCGCGATGCCCGGATCGAAGAGACGCCCCGGTTCGAAGTTGGTCTGCATGAGGCCTGACGTTCCGTTCGGTTTGCGACACTATATCGTGGCGTACATGCGTCCGCGGTTGAAAAGCGCTTGCGGATCGAATGCTGTTTTGATGCCGCGCGTCAGCCGCTCCAATTCCGGCTTCATTGGCTCGAAGACTTCAACGGAGGCGCGGACCTCCGGCGCGGCGCGAATGAGGGTAGCGTGCCCACCGCGCACCGCAACCGCCCGCCGGATGTCCGCAGCTCCCGCGTCGGCTTGCGCAGGCACCTCCAGCCAGATGAGACCACCCGACCAATCGTAGACGGCCACCGCCGCAAGGTTCTTTTGGATTGCGGCGACGATTTCAGGACCTTTGCTGGGCGAAGTCGAGATGCGCCATAGCGCCGTGTCGGCCGAATACGGCATCACGGTGAGCGTTCTAAATTCGCTCCACAAACGCCAGCTGGCCTCGGCATCCAGTTCGCGTGGCGTGCCGTAGACTTTGAGCGCGTCCTTGAGCTTCCCCTTGCGTTCCTCGATCGACGCCTGGAAATTTTCCAGCCGGATCATCGTGAGCGAATCTCGGCTGCCTCTGAGCGAGGGCTCCTGCAGCCGTGCCGCGCTGGCCTTGGGCAAATGGACGGCCCCGGAAACCTCGTACGGCGTCCCCATCGCGGTCGTCAGCAACTCGATGGCGAGGTCGTCGGGAAGCCCGGTATAGACAAGTGTCAGGATCGACTGCGGCAGCGGCACGACCTTGAAGGTCACCTCGGTCATGATCGCGAGCGTGCCCCAACTGCCTGTCAGCCCACGCGCCACATCGAGCCCGGTCACATTCTTCATCACGCGGCCACCCGACTTGAAAAGTTCGCCTCGGCCGTTGACGGCCCGCACCCCGAGTAAATGATCGCGCGCGCTCCCCGACTGAACACGCCGCGGCCCGCAGATGTTGGTCGCGAACACCCCGCCGATCGACAATGACCCGGCCGGCGCACCAATCGCCGGCCCAAGATCGATGGGCTCAAAGGCAAGCATCTGCCCTTTTTGGGCCAGCTCCGACTCGATTGTGTAGAGCGGCGTTCCGGAACGAGCCGACATCACCAGTTCGGTCGACTCGTACAGCGTCACGCCTTTCAACGTGGATGTCGTCACGACGCAATCCGCCGCAGAGGGTCGCCCCGCGTTGCGCAGCGCGCCATGGCCCACGACCTCCACGGTGCGGTTCTGCGCCGCCAGTCTCGCGATCATGGATTGCAGCTCCCACTCGGCTGCAGGACGCAGAAGCTCGCTCACGATTGGCCACGTATCCGCAAAATGCGATCCGATCGCTCAGCCTTATGCCGCCTCGGGCGACCGCGCAATCGTGTCTGAGCGCAAACTTTCGCTTGCCTCTAGCGGGAACACCTTGGCCGAGTTGAGGCGCCACGCCGGATCGAACACCGATTTGATACGCATTTGCACGACAAGGTCGGTTGCAGAGAACTGTGCGACCATAAGATCACGCTTTTCGATGCCGACGCCGTGCTCGCCGGTAAGACAACCGCCGACCTCGACGCATAGCGAAAGGATCGCAGCACCCGCTGCCTCCGCTTTTTCCGCCTCTTCCGGCTTGTTGGCATCATAGAGTATCAGCGGATGCAAGTTGCCGTCGCCCGCGTGGAAGATGTTGGCGGCCTTCAACCCGTGTTCGGCGCATATCTGGCTTATGCGCGACAGCACATACGGGAGCTGTCCGAGCGGAATCGTGCCGTCCATGCAATAGTAGTCGGACAGTCGGCCAATCGCACCGAACGCCGCTTTCCTTCCCGCCCAGATGCGAGCGCTGTGGTCGGCATCGGCGCTGATCTCCACCCGCTTCGGATTGAAGCGAGCCGCGATCGCGGCGATTTTGGCCAGAAGACTTTCTATTTCAGCGTCGGAACCTTCCACCTCGACGATCAGCAGCGCCTCGACGTCGAGCGGGTATCCGGCGCGGGCATATGCTTCGCAAACCTCAATCGCCGGTCGGTCCATATATTCGATGGCAACCGGAATGATGCCGGCGGCGATAATCGCAGCAACACATTCACCGGCTGTCTCCGGCGCCGAGAAGCCCAGCATCATCGGCCGCGCACCCTCTGCCGTCTTGATGATGCGAACTGTCGCTTCCGTAATGATCCCGAGCTGGCCCTCCGAACCAATCACGAGGCTCAGCATGTCGTAGCCGCTGCTCTCCAGATAGGGACCGCCGATCTCGACGACGGTACCGTCCATCAGCACCATTTTTGCGCCAAGCACGTTGTGCGTCGTAACCCCGTATTTGAGGCAGTGCGCCCCGCCCGAATTCATGGCGAGGTTTCCCGCAAGTGTGCAGGCGAGCTGGGAAGACGGATCGGGCGCATAGAAAAAGCCACGCTCAGCCACGCGCGCCGAGATCGCCAGATTGGTGATACCGGTTTCCACGCGTGCAAATCGGTTGGCGTAGTCCACTTCGAGGATGCGGTTCATCTTTGAAATGCAAACCACGACCGCGTCTTCCGCTGGTAGCGCGCCACCACACAACGACGTGCCTGCACCGCGCGGAACGACCTTCAGATTGTTGTCGTGGCAATAGCGCAGCACTTTGGCGACGTCTTCCGTCGTCCGCGGCAGGGCGACAACAAGTGGCATCCGCCGATAGGCTGTAAGGGCGTCGGTCTCATAGGCGCGCCGCCCCTCCTCGTCGGTAACCAGCGCCTCCCGCCCGATGAGCCGCGCGAGGTCATCATTGATTGCCCCACGCCGCGCAATCACGTTGGCGTCTGGAATGGGAAGCTTAACGGAGGTCATGATGCGCCTCCAGGCGGACCATGGGGCATTTAGCAAGGAGGCCTTGGGAAATCATCTCTTGCCCAATAAAATAGCGCCATGCGCCATATAGTGCGTACACCGATATTCCGCCCCGCTGGTTTCGCTTGCCGGAGAATAACAGTCCTGCACCTGACACGATTTTGCGACAGACTTTATTCTGGCATGTCTGAAGGGAGCCGACCCGATGTCCAGTTCAAGAATAACGACACCGCGAGACCCGAACGTGACTGCCATTAGCGATCTGGATATTTTCGCACGCGTTGCCCGAACAGGCAACATGTCGCTGGCCGGGCGCGAAATGGGGCTATCCCCTGCCGTCGTGTCCAAGCGCATCAGTTTGCTGGAAGAACGGCTTGGCGCGCGTCTGTTCCAGCGCACCACCCGACAGCTTACGCTCACGGAAACGGGCGAGGGCTACTTTAAGCGCGTTGTAGACATACTCAGCCTGGTTGAAGAGGCGGAAGATTACGTCTCGCGCCGCAATACCAAGCCGCGCGGCATACTAAAGATTTCCGCCCCAACGTCATTCTTCACCAAGCACATCGCGCCGCACTTGCCGGACTTTCTCGACCGCTATCCCGATATTCAGCTCGACATCCAGGTGACCGACACCTTCGCCGACATCATCCGCGAAGGATTCGACCTCGCCATTCGCATCGGCGAGCTAGAGGATTCATCGTTGGTGGCCCGCAAGCTCGCGTCCGAAGCCCGCGTCATCTGCGCAGCGCCTGCGTATCTGACCAAGGCGGGAACGCCACATTCACTTTCCGAGCTGGCGGCCCACAACTGTCTTCTTGGCGGTGCGCAGGACAGCTGGCGGCTCGACGGGCCGGACGGTAGCCACGATGTCCGCGTCCACGGCAACCTCCGCTCCAACTCCGCCGAACTGGTCCGTACCGGCCTCCTTCAGGGCCTCGGTCTCGCTTTGCGCGGTAACTGGGATGTCGCGGAACAAATTTCCAGCGGCCAGCTTGTTGTTGTGCTGCCCGAATATACTGGCTCGAGCAAGAACGGCATCTACGCGGTCTACCCGAGCCGCGAATTTATGCCTACCAAGGTCCACGCCTTCATCGAGTACTTCGCAACGATCGTCGAGCGCGAGGTGACAGGCAAGGTTCAGCAGCTCAGAGCGCAGCCAGCCGCATCTTTGGAGCGCAAGCGCCCGCAAGTCGGCCGCTAGTCAGTACCAATTCGGGGCCGAGGGTCATAAATTACCTAGCGGCTACTACGGCATGAGTTCATGCAGGCTCTGAGCTGACCGTCGCAGCTCGCAGATCCCTTGGTCTCGATCCGGCACTGGTTGTGCTGTGCGCGGCAGCGTTGCACGCATTGATCGGCCGCCGCCATCTGAATCGCGCCCGCGCCGCAAAGCACGGCAAACACGAGGAAACACGCCGCGAATCCTGCACTGGTGAACGAACGTCGCAACAACAGCCTGCCTCCGAAATACTGGCCAACAGGCCTCAGAACGGCATTTCACTACCTCGGCGACCATGAACACAACCTGAACCACGCAGTCCGCTGCGCCGTCGATTAGAACGCGAGTTCCGCGAAGATGTGGTCGATGTTACCGTTCCAATCGCTATAAAAGCGCGCCAAAAGCTGGTCCGCAACGGTTCGACTGTTGCCGGCGATGCGTTCGATTGGCGCCAGGTAAACGGTTTCATCCTGGTTTGCGCTGTTGATGCGACTTCGGTTTTTGAGGCCGAGCCGCGCCAACCGCACCGCGTGCCGAGATATCTCGCCGACGGTCGTTCCCTTGAATGGCGTTGCTAGCGCGGTTCGCGGCACGTCCGCGCGCAGCAGTTCACGATCCTCGCGCGTCCAATCCTTGACCATCTGCCAAGCCTGATCGAGCGCGACTTCGTCGTAAAGAATTCCAGCCCAGAACGCGGGAAGCGCCGTAATGGAACCCCATCGACCGCCGTCGGCGCCACGCATCTCAAGAAAGCGCTTCAGGCGTACTTCAGGAAAAAGCGTCGTGAGATGATCGGACCAATCGTCCAGCGTCGGCAACTCGCCTTCGAAGCCTTTGAGACGACGTGCGAGAAAATCGCGGAACGAAGAACCCGCGACATCGATGTAGTTTCCGTCCCTATAGACGAAGTACATCGGCACATCGAGCGCGTAATCAACATAGCGCTCATAGCCCATGCCGGCCTCGAAAACGAACGGCAGCATACCTGTGCGCCTGCGGTCGGTGTCACGCCACACTTCGCTGCGCATCGACTGGAAACCGTTCGGCATCCCTTCGGTGAAGGGTGACGATGCAAAGAGCGCGGTCGCGATAGGCTGTAGCGCGAGCGAGACGCGCAGCTTCTTCACCATGTCGGACTCGTTGGCGAAGTCGAGGTTCACCTGAACTGTTGCCGTCCGATACATCATGTCGAGGCCGCGCTTGCCGACCGTGGGCATGTAGCGCGTCATCACCGCGTATCGCTTCTTTGGCATCGTCGGGATTTGATTGAGCCGCCACTTCGGCGTGAACCCAACACCCAAAAAACCAATCGCGAGATCTTCGCCCACGTCGAGCACCTCGCGAAGATGCTGCTCGGTTTCCGCCGCCGTCTGGTGCAGCGTCTCGAGCGGCGCTCCGGAAAGCTCGAATTGTCCGCCTGGCTCAAGACTTATGTTCCCGCCCTTTTCGCCAGCGGGACGCTTGAGGGCGATGACGTTTTCACCCTCACTGATCGCAAGCCAGCGGTAGCGCGAGATCAGTTCCCGCATCAGCGCAGAGATGCCGTCCGGCCCGCCGTAGGCGACCGGTTCGAGCGTGCCTGTGCGGAAAACGAACTTCTCGTGTTCGGTGCCGATCCGCCAATCGCTCTTTGGCTTTTCGCCCGCGGCAATCCACGCGACGAGATCGTCGCGCGATTCCACCAGGGGGCTCTTTGCGCCTTCTTCTCTTGTGGACATCAGCCGGCAACCAAACCAATTCGATTTATGGAACGGGGGGACCCGCGCCCATGCGCGGTTTATGGCGGTAGCCGCGCACATCGGCAAGCGCCCTCACGAAGGCCCGCCCCGCCAGTCACCAAGAACGGCATTGACGAGAGCGAGAGCTGCAACCGCTGCCGTGTCGGCCCGCATGATACGCGGCCCAAGTGCTAAAGGCGTCACGAACGGCATGAGCTTCAACCGTCCGCGCTCCTCGCGGGTGAAACCGCCCTCCGGCCCGATTAGCACTGCGATTGGCCCGCGTCGAACTTGCTGCAAAGTCGCAATGGGATCGCCCGCGCCATTGTCTTCGTCGCAGAAAATAATCGTGCGGCCTTGATCCCAGCGATCAAGCGCGGCTTCGAGTTGAATTGGATCGAAGACTTCCGGAACGCGCAGAACACCGCACTGCTCGGCAGCCTCTATGACATTCGCGCGCATGCGTTCGACTTTGACACGCTCCGCGATGGTTCGGGCGGTGATGACGGGCCGCAGGCGCGCAACACCCATCTCGGTCGCTTTCTGCACCATATAGTCGAGTCGGCCGCGCTTGAGCGGCGCAAAGAGGTAGTCGATATCAGGCCCAGTCTCCTGCGGCCGCCGCAAAGCATCAATCGCCAGGACCACGGAGCGCTTCTTGACATCGCTTAGATGCGCCTCCCACTCCCCGTCCCGACCATTGAAAACAAGGAGGCGCGCGCCTTTTTCCAGTCGCAGCACGTTGATGAGATAGTGCGCCTGGTCGTGATCGAGCTCGATCGCGTGACCTGCCGCTAGATCACCCGTAACGAAAAGCCGTTCTGACGCAAAATCGCGAATCGCCATTCGCCGGTATTAGGCGAAGCGAACGGCTGCGGCAAACAGTCTGCGGCGCGGCGATGGCTCGGGTTGCACGACAAGGTTGGCACCGCTAGCTTCCGGCCAGCATTCGCTGAGTGATTGAAGGGTACCATGCCGGCCAGTTCGACAGATGAAGCGGTTGAGGCAATTGCCGACGCGCCTTCGTCCAATTGGGTTGACCGCTGGGCGCCCCCGCCCTGGCGCCCCTACCTTCGGCTTGGCCGGTTCGACCGTCCTATCGGGATCTGGCTACTGCTCTTCCCATGCTGGTGGTCGCAGACCTTGGCCGAGGTCGCCTCCGACGTCCCGTTTCCCGACATCTGGTATCTCATTTTGTTCGCAATCGGAGCGGCGTCGATGCGCGCCAGCGGCTGCGCCTATAACGACCTCGTCGACCGCGACGTCGACGCCCGCGTGCAACGCACGAAAAATCGTCCGATACCTTCGGGCCAGATCACGCCGGCAGAGGCAATCGCCTTCATTATCGCGACAGCATTGATCGGCCTGCTGGTCCTGGTCAACTTCAACCGCATGACGATCTGGCTCGCCATAGCGTCACTGCTCTTGGTCGCCGCCTATCCCTTCGCAAAGCGGCTGGTATCCTATCCGCAGCTTGTCCTCGGTCTGGCCTTCAATTGGGGCGCGCTTGTCGGATGGGTCGCGATCAAGGGCTCGCTCGATTGGGCGCCGATCGTGCTCTACATCGGTTGCGTCCTGTGGACCATCGGCTACGACACGATCTACGCTCACCAGGACAAGGAAGATGACGCGCTGCTGGGGCTCGGTTCCACAGCGCTGCGCTTCGGCGACGACACCGTTTCCTACGTCGGCGCACTTTACGGACTAGCGGTTGTGTTGTGGCTTCTCGCCGGCGCGCTCGCCGGCGCTCACCTTGTCTATTTCCTCGCGGTCACACTGGTCTTTCTGCAGATGTCTTGGCAGGTCTCGACGCTCGACATCCGTGACGCGGCCAATTGCCTGCGCCGCTTTCGATCAAACCGCGATGTCGGGATTGCCGTCTTTCTGGGCCTCGTGGCCGACATGATGCTGTCGTGGTTTGCCGGCCTCAGCTAAAGGGCCAAAAGCCGACGCGGCGCGGAAGCTTTCGCTTCCACACCGCGCCAAATTCGCCTCAGTGCCGACTTTTCGAGCGGCCGTTCACCCAGCCTGCTGTGAATCTTGTCAGAATTCTCTTCCGATCACCTTAAGCAGCAGCGTAAACAAGGCGTATCAGGGGTGTTTCAAAATGACCGCTCCAAGGCGGTTTACGGGCCTCTCGGTTGACGGCGGCCCGGGCGTGCGCTTTGTGAAGGCGTGGATAGAAGTCTCTTCGCAGGAAAGATTTATCTGCTCCATGAGCGACAAACCCCAACTTCTGCATCTGGTTTTCGGCGGCGAGGTCAAATCGCTCGACAGCCACGAATTTCGCGACCTGTCGGCGCTCGACATCATTGGTATTTTTCCGGACTACGCGACGGCGTACGCGGCCTGGAAGGGTGCCGCGCAACG
The DNA here is from genome assembly GCA_902825785.1 of uncultured Hyphomicrobium sp. Classification (GTDB taxonomy): domain Bacteria; phylum Pseudomonadota; class Alphaproteobacteria; order Rhizobiales; family Hyphomicrobiaceae; genus Hyphomicrobium_B. The sequence continues at coordinate 14,964 of CADECN010000024.1, forward strand.
CAGCGTCGACAACGCCACGATGCGGTACTTCGTCGTGCACATGCATCGGCTGCTTGAGCCAGAACAAGCCGGTAAAGAAACGCGCAGCCAAACGTGACGACCACACCCGACAAGCGCCCCAAGGCCAAGCGCGCAAGTCTGCGACTGGACCCGCAGGCGCGCGCGCTTCTGAACCGATTTATGCGCGACTGGGTTTGGCCGCGACGCACGGAATTGGCATGGACGCTCGCGCTCACGGCCTTTCTTGCCGCTGCAACGGGCGCCTACCCGGCCATCATCAAGGCGTCATTCGATACGCTGATGAGCGGCAACAAGAGTGCCTTACCTTACGTGCTTGGCGCCATTGTCGCGATCACCGCATTGCGCGCCGTTTTCCTGTACTATCAGGCCGTCGCGACAAACCATTTAGTGCTGCGCATCGGCGCAGACATGCAAAAAGCAGCATTCAAACATTTGATCGGCGCCGACTTCGCACGCCTGTCGCGCGAAACACCGGGTCGGCTCGTCTCGCGTCTGACCAACGACATCGCTTTCGTCATGCAGGCGTTGACCGCGGGCCTCAACTCGGCAATCCGGGACACGCTGTCCGTTCTCGCCCTCGTCGCGTCCATGCTCTACCTCGATTGGGCGATGACGCTGATCGTGCTCGGCGTCTATCCGCTGGCAGCGCTTCCCGTCGCCGCGATTGCAGACCGCCTGCGCCGTGTCGCCAAGCGCACGCAGGCCGAGTTGGGCGACATGACGTCCCTGCTCACCGAAAAGCTTTCCGGCGCTCGTCTTATCAAGTCGTTCCGCCTGGAAGATTACGCTTCATCGCGACTCGACAGCAGCTTCGAGCAGATCTTCAGCCTGCGCATGAAGGCCGTCCGCACGCGCGCGCGCATGGACCCGATGCTCGAAGTGTTGGGCGGCCTCGCCATCGCCGGCGTCGTCGCCTTCGCGTATCTGCGCATATCCACCGGTATCTCGACCGTCGGCGACTTCATGGGCTTCGTGACCGCATTGCTGATGGCCGCCCAGCCGATCCGCGCGCTCGGAAATCTCGCCGGCCGCGTCCAGGAAGGCGTCTCGGCCGCGGAGAGCTATTACGGCCCGATCGACGAACGCCCGCTTGTTGTCGACACTCCGGG
>CADECN010000024.1:16103-21072 GCA_902825785.1 uncultured Hyphomicrobium sp.
GGGGCGAAACCCCTTCAGGTTGTCGATGGCGCGATCTCGTTTCGCAACGTCGGGTTCGCGTACGACGCCGGCTCCAAGGAGCGCGCGGTCTATAACTTCAATCTCGAGGTACCGGGCGGCAAAACCGTTGCTCTCGTCGGCCGCTCTGGCGCCGGCAAGTCCACGGTCGTCAACCTCGTTCCCCGCCTGTTCGACGTAACGGAAGGGGCCATCCTGATCGATGGCCAGAACGTCCGCGACGTAACGATCGACTCGCTGCGCGTTCAGGTCGCCATCGTCAGCCAGGACATCACGTTGTTCGATGATACGATCTCTGCCAATATTTCCCTGGGACGCTTGAACGCCAGCGAAGACGAGATCATTGCCGCAGCGAAAGCGGCCGCGGCGCATGAGTTCATTATGGCGCAGCCGGACGGTTACCAGACCGTCATCGGCGACCGCGGCGGCCGCCTGTCCGGCGGCCAGCGCCAGCGCCTGGCACTTGCGCGCGCCATCCTTAAGGACGCACCCATTCTGCTTCTGGATGAGGCGACCAGCGCCCTCGACAACGAAAGCGAGCAACTCGTGCAGGAAGCGCTCGCGCGCTTCACCCGCAACCGCACGACACTCGTGATCGCGCACCGTCTTTCGACCGTGCAGAACGCCGACATCATCTGCGTGATGGAAGCCGGCTATGTCGTCGAGCGCGGTACCCACACCGAGTTGCTCGCCCGTAACGGCGCTTACGCGCGCCTGTCGACGCCCGGCTACGGCCAGATGCTGGCAAGCTGACGTGCCCGCGCTATTCCCGCCGCAGGATGCCGTTAACGAGACGGTTGGCCCAGCCGTTGGCCTTGAACGAGCGGTTGATCTCATCCGCATCGTACTCGGTCTCGACCCACTCCCAGAACGAAATGGGTGCGCGCGCGTTCGCCTCCAGGTAGCGCTCGAAGACGTGGTCGAGCACGCCGGTATCAGCACTTCGCACATGACCGAAGCGCAGCGAGAGCTGTCCCTTAGCCTGCTCGATCGGCACGCCGTCGCGAACGTGCTGAAGAATGACACTCATCAGTCCGGCCCGGTCCGCTCCCGACTTGCAATGCACCAGGATCGGATAGTCGACCGTCGTCAGCAGTTCGCGCATACCCTTGAGGTCTTCGCGCGACGGCGCGGCACGCGATTTCAGCCGGATATTGACCAGCTTGACGCCGTGGCGCGCGCACGCCCGCTCTTGCAGCCAGCGCGTGCCGAACGTCTGCTCGCCGCGCAGGTTAACGATCGTCTTGACGCCACGGTTTGCGAACCAGCCGATCTGATGCGGCGCCGGTTGTGCCGATCGCCAGGCATCCTTCGACACCTTATGCCGATTGTTGTAGACCACCCGCACGATGCCGTAGTCGACGAACAGCATCTCGATGTAGCACAGGGCTGGCGCCACCGACCGGCTGAGCCAGTCAGGCGAATGGTGGATGGCATTGTGAAGAAGCTCGCCGCTTCTCCGTCTCAGCCGGCGCTTGGCTTTCTTGATAAGGCTGGCCATGGCCGCGTTATGGTAACTCCACTGGCCGCGGCATTCGTGCGCAGCTTGGTAAGGATTGCCCGTAAATTTGCGGTGCCGCCGCGCGAATCGGCGCCGCTCCGCCCTTTCGGCGTGTCTAGGAAGGCCTAGTTATGCACTGTGGCAACTCTCGGCAAGGGGATACGCCAGCGACAACAATGCGATACCCTGACTTTGTTGCGGATATTCGAGGTAGCCGCGCTGCATGGCCGTAACCAAAGCACTGACCGAGCTAGGTGGACGCACCATAGCGGGCCTTATCAGGCACATCTCGACGACGTCCCAGACCATTTATGAGCCCGCCGATTTGCGCGATCGGCTCAGGGCGAGCCACCCCACGATCGTCGCCTGTTGGCACGGCCAATTCATGATGACGTCCGTTCTGCACCCGGGCGACGTGAAGGTCGCGGCGATGGTCGCTAGGCATGGCGACGCCGACTTGATCGGCGAGGCAATGCGACGGTTCGATGTCGACCTCATCCGCGGCGCCGGTGCCGGAGATCGCAAGCGCGACCGCGGCGGCGCACACGCATTGCGCGCGTCGGTGCGCGCTCTGCACGACGATACGTCGCTCGTCATGACCGCCGATATTCCGCCCGGCCCGGCGCGCGTAGCAGGCCTGGGCATCATAACAATTGCGCGACTATCCGGACGTCCTATCAGTCCCGTCGCGGCCGCCACCAGCCGCTTCATGTCGTTCGATACCTGGAGCCGACTGACCTTCAATCTGCCCTCATCCAAACTCGCGCTCGTCGGCGCCGAGCCCGTCTTCGTGCCGCCCGATGCCGACGATGCGACGATGGAAGCCAAGCGTCTAGAACTCGAAAACAAGCTCAATGCCGCCATGACGCGCGCCTACCAGTTGGCCGGAGCCGACATCACACGCGCGACGCCGCTCGACCATCTTGCTGCGATATCACCGCCCGAACCGGGCGCCGGGCTCAAGCTCTATCGCGCCGGCATGACGCTGCTCCAGCCCGCCGTTCCCGCGCTGCTCAACGTCCGCGGCCAGCGCGGCAAGGAAGACGCAAGCCGTCGCGGCGAGCGGCTTGGATTTGCGGGGCATCCCAGGCCCAAAGGCGAACTGGTGTGGGTACACGCGGCGAGCGTAGGCGAAACCAATGCCGTACTCCCAATAATCAAGGCCCTGCTTGAAACGCACCCCCACACCCACCTTCTGCTGACGACGGGAACGGTAACATCCGCCGAGATCGCGTCTCAGCGCCTGCCCGAGCGCGCGCTCCATCAGTACGTTCCGCTCGATGTACCCCGCTACGTTTCGCGCTTCCTCGACCATTGGCGCCCCGACATCGCGATTTTCACCGAGTCCGACATCTGGCCCAATCTCGTCCTCACCGCTTCGGCGCGCCACATCCCTCTCGTCCTCGTCAACGCCCGCATGTCCCCTCGCAGCCAGCGCCGCTGGCGCAAGTTCGCGCGCATTGGCCGGCCGCTGTTCTCCCGTTTCTCAGCCGTACTGGCGCAGAACTCAGGTATCGCGAAAACGATCAAGCGGCTCGGTGCTCCCAATGTCATCGTCGCAGGCAATTTGAAGATCGACGCGCCGCCGCCGCCGGTCGATGCCGTTGCGCTTTCACGCCTGCGCGATGCGATCGGTCCTCGTCCCGTCCTGCTTGCCGCAAGTACGCACCAAGGTGAAGAGACCGTCATCGCAGCCGCACACTCATTGATGCGGAATGATCTGCCCAACCTGCTGACCATCATCGTACCGCGCCACCCGGAACGCGGCGACGGCCTCGCCGCCACGCTTGGCGGCCTTGGACTGAAGGTGGAGTTGCGTAGCCGTTCCGCGGTGCCCGGTCCCGAAACGGAAATCTATATCGCCGACACCATTGGCGAACTCGGTACGTTCTATGCGCTCGCTCCCGTCGCACTCATCGGCGGATCTCTGATCGAGCGTGGTGGCCAAAACCCCATTGAGGCTGTGCGCCACGGAGCGGCGGTGTTGACGGGTCCCTTCACGCACAATTTCCGTGATGCCTACTCCGCGCTTGTTGGAGCGAAAGGTGCGGTTGAGGTTCGCTCTTCCGACGACATCGCGCGCGTTGCCACACGACTGCTGACGGCCAACGCCGAGGCCGTGCGGATGCGCAAGGACGCCGAGCGCGCACTTGCCGAACTCGGCGGCGCGCTTGCCCGCACGCTCGGCGCCATCGAGCCGCTGCTCGGCAAACAACGGGGATAGCGCCGTGGCATTGCCTGAGCCCGCATGGTGGTACGCCGAGCGAAGCTTGCAGGCGGACGTGCTGGCGCCTGTTGGCACGCTCTACGGCCGCATCGCGCGTTCCCGCTACGAGGCCACAAAGCCGTACCGAAGCCGGCTGCCTGTCGTCTGCGTCGGTAATCTGACTGCCGGCGGTACGGGCAAGACGCCGCTCGCCATCGCGCTTGCTTCGCTCATCGAGCGCCATGGCCGTAAGCCATGGTTCCTGTCACGCGGCTACGGCGGCAGGTTGAGCGGCCCTGCGCGCGTCGATCCAGAGGTGCACACCGCCGCTGACGTCGGCGACGAACCTCTGCTGCTTGCACGCTATGCACCCGTGGTGATCGCGCGTCACCGCGCCGTCGGCGTCGCGTGGATCGAGGCGACCGCCGGTCAGGATGCAGCCATCATCATGGACGACGGCCTTCAGAACCCATCCGTCGCAAAAAATTTGACGATCGCGCTGGTGGATCGGCGGCGCGGCATCGGCAACGGCATGGTAATTCCGGCCGGACCACTACGTGCGCCGCTCGAATTTCAAACACCTCTCGCCGACTTGATCGTTACGACCGGCGACAGCGAGGCAGTGACGGCACCATCCATCAAATTTCTTCTCGACCTGACCGACGTCGACGTACTTGCGGCGACGACCCGCGGCGTCGACGCCGGATGGCTGGACGGACAAACCGTTCTGGCCTACGCCGGCATCGCCAACCCAGCGCGCTTCTTTACCCTGCTGGCAAAGCTCGGCGCCAAAGTGATCGCGGAGCGCGCCTTCCTGGATCACCACGCCTTCACCGAGCAGGAGGCCGCGGCCCTCGTGCACGAGGCAAACGAACTGCGCGCCACGCTCGTCACGACCGAAAAAGATCTCGTCAGGCTCTCAATCGAAAGCGGCGCGCTCGGCGAATTGAAACGCCAATCCCGCATTCTCGCGATCCGCCCGACGTTCGACGACGAAGCGCAAGCCGTGCTGGACCGGATGCTAAGCGACGCCTTGAACCGCTGATGCGCGCTCGGATTGCCGTGTGTCAGTCTTGCGCCTGGGCTTGGTCTTTAAGCTCAATATATCGTTTGACCGATATCGCCGCTGACGCATACGGCTCCTGCGCATCGACGCTCCAATACTTGAGGTCCGCCAGCGCGATCGGCTGGCCGGTGACGGCGCACCGCACGAAATCCCCAGGCGTCAGAACTTCGAACTCCCC
>CADECN010000025.1:0-2864 GCA_902825785.1 uncultured Hyphomicrobium sp.
TCCGCGATGACGGGAATTCCCGAGCGGCTTGCCTCGCGCGCGCAGTCCATGACGGCGGTGAGCTGCGGCACGCCAACGCCGGCGACGATGCGCGTGGTGCAGATCGAGCCCGGACCAATGCCGACTTTAATGGCATCCGCGCCCACATCGATCAGCGCCTTCGTGGCATCCGCCGTGGCGACATTGCCCGCGATGACCTGCACGCTGTTCGACAGTCGCTTGATGCGCGCGACAGACTCGATGACTTTCGCCGAGTGGCCGTGCGCTGTGTCAACGACGATCACGTCGCAACCCGCATCGATCAGGCGCTCGGTGCGCTCGTGACCTTCCTCACCCACCGTCGTCGCGGCGGCGACGCGCAAGCGGCCCTGCGCATCCTTGGCGGCGTTGGGATGCTTGGCCGCCTTTTCGATGTCCTTCACCGTGATGAGGCCGATGCAGCGATAGTCCTCGTCGACGACGATGAGCTTCTCGATCCTGTTCTGGTGCAGCAGCCGCTTCGCCTCGTCCTGGGAGACGTTGCGCTTGACCGTGACGAGCGTGTCCTTGGTCATCAACTCGTGCACCGGCTGATCGATGCCGGTTGCAAAGCGCACGTCACGGTTCGTCAGGATGCCGACGAGCTTGCCCTTGCCCGCGCTCCCATCGGGCAATTCGCTCGTGCTCTCGACGACAGGCACACCGGTCACGCCCTTTTCCGCCATCAGACGGAGCGCATCGCCGAGCGTCTTCCTGGGCGAAATCGTCACCGGGTTGAGTACGATGCCGCTCTCGTAGCGCTTCACCTGCGCGACGTGGCGCGCTTGCTCATCGATCGACAGATTGCGATGAATGACGCCAATGCCGCCTTCCTGAGCCATGGCGATGGCGAGGCGGGATTCTGTCACCGTATCCATTGCGGAGGACAGAAGAGGGATGTTGAGGCGGATCGATTTGGTGAGCTGGGTCGAGACGTCGACCTGCCCTGGCATGACATCGGACGGACCCGGCACGAGCAGCACGTCGTCGAACGTCAGGGCGACCCCCGAATCGAGCGCAAACGGGCTCGAGGTCATACGACAGTCTCCATTTTGGGGGGCGACGCGTTCGAGCCCCCTGGGGCGAACTTGTCGCGGGGTCTATAGCACCAAGCTTTCTGGCTTCCAAGCGCCCATTCCCGCGTCAAATGCGGCCAAATTTACCTTTTGAACAAGCCCATAAACTGACGGGCTGCGGCGATGATGCGCGCTCGCTGTCATAACCTTGTCGTGCGATTCGGCGAGGTTGCAGCCACGGGGTTGATAGCCCCCATAGGTTTCAAACGGCACCATGCTCGAAACAAAGACCACGATCGCGACGCTGGCTCTTGCCGCCGCACTGGTCGCCTACTGGACGACCCTCGCCCCAGGCCCCGACAAAGACGTGCGCGTATCTGGTCGAACGCAGCCGGTGCACCCGGTTGCAGCCCTCGCCTGGGCGCAGACGAACTGCGGACTTCAGGCGGCTCTGAAACCCGGCACGCCGCGCCTGCAAGCGGAAGATTTCATCGCCATGACCGCCGAGCTCGATGCGCGTCGCAACGCGGCCGGAGCGGCAAGCGTATGCCAGCAGGCGATCCGTCTCGCCCTACCTGTCGCCGGTGAAGAGCACGCCGCCGCGCGCGACGACCCTGACGAGATCGCGCTCAGCTCTCATTGACGGCGCTATCGCCGCGAAAGCCCGTCGCGAGCACATAAAGCTCCGCCGAATCGGCGCGGCTCGCGGGTGGCTTTACGTGCCGCACGGTTGCGAAACTGCGCTTCAACAGATCGAGCAGATCGCGCTCGGTGCCGCCCTGGAAGACCTTGCAAAGAAAAACGCCGCCCGGCGCCAGCACGTCGGCCGCGAAATGCGCCGCCGCTTCCGCAAGCCCCATGATGCGAAGGTGATCGGTTTTGGTGTGCCCGGTCGTCGGCGCAGCCATGTCCGATAGAACGACGTCTGCGCCACGATCGCGCAACCGCGCTTTCAACTCGTCCTCCGCGCCGTCTTCCGTGAAGTCGAGCTTCAGGATCTCGACGCCGGCGATCGGCTCGATGCCGAGATAATCGATCGCGACAACCTGCCCTTTGCCGTCGACCGACTTGACGCGATCAGCCGCGATCTGCGACCAGCCGCCCGGCGCCGCGCCAAGGTCGACAACGCGCTGGCCCGGCTTCAGGAAGCGATAACGATCGTCGATCTCTTTGAGTTTGTAGGCGGCCCGCGAACGATAGCCCTCGCGCTTGGATGCCGCGACATAGGGGTCATTGAGCTGGCGCTCGAGCCAGCGTGCCGACGAAACCGAACGCTTTCCAGCCGTCTTCACCGCCGTGTGCAGCAAGCGCTGACCACCGGAAAGAGAGCTTTTTGATCCGCGCCGGCCACTACTGGGTTTCTTGCTCACTCTTGGCTCACCTCTGGCGCCCCACCACGACCACGGCGCCGCCGACGCCCGGCGCGCCAGACGCCATCTTCGATCATCAGCGTTGCGAGTATACCTTCACGCAAGCCCCGGTCGGCGACCCGCAGCCGTTCCGCCGGCCACATTTTCATGATTGCATCCAGAATGGCGCAGCCGGCAAGAACAAGATCGGCCCGCTCGCGCCCGATGCAGGGTTCCGCGATGCGCTGATCGTAGCTGAGTTGCAAGAGCCTCTGCGTGACATCGGCAATATCGGGCGAGCGCAACCAGATGCCGTCGACGCGGCTACGGTCGTAACGCGGCAGACCGAGCAGCACGCCCGCGATCGTCGTCACCGTCCCCGACGTGCCGAGCAGATGCACACGCCGTCCCGCAAGCGCATCACCAAACGCATGGGACGCCCTGAACGGTTGCAGCAGTTCCGTGACGTACCCCGACATCG
>CADECN010000025.1:2874-20727 GCA_902825785.1 uncultured Hyphomicrobium sp.
CGCGGCAAAGGACTGCGCGGTGACGATCCGACCGTCGAAACGCTCCGCCAGCGTGACGACGCCGACCGGCAGGGATGTCCACGCCGCGACCGCCTCATCTATATTGCCGCGACCGGCGGCGCCGCCGCGCTGCCGCCCGAGGCGGGTCATGTCGAGCCAGGCTATTTCGGATGATCCGCCGCCAATGTCGAACACGAGCACATACTCCGCAGCCGGATCGACCAGCGACGCACAACCCGCAACCGCGAGCCGCGCCTCTGTCTCGGGCGTCAGGACTTCGATATCGAGACCGAAGTTGCGCTTGACCTGCTCGATGAACTGCACGCCGTTGACGGCGACGCGGCACGCCTGCGTCGCAACCATGCGGGTCCGCACGTCGTTGTGACGGCCGATCTTGCCGGCGCATACGCGCAGCGCGTCCATCGTGCGCTCCATCGCATGGTCGGAGAGCCGGCCGGTCTGGCTGACGCCTTCGCCCAATCGAATGATGCGCGAGAACGCGTCGATGACGCGAAACCCGCGGCGTGAGGGCCGCGCGAGCAGGAGCCGGCAATTGTTGGTGCCAAGATCGAGCGCGCCATAGACCGGCCCAGCCGGCTCGTCATCGAATATGCGCTGCCGATAGGGATAACGGCGACCGGCACTGGGATCGTTCACGCCGCGAGAGTTGTTGTCTGCTGACGTTCGCTGCTGAGGCGGCGCGCGGCCATCCGAACCACCCGGTTCATCGCCGCCCGGCGACTCGTCGGGCACATCTGGGGCATAAGGATGTGACGTCAAATTTCACTCCAGCGCCTGGCATGACGTGGCGGCAAATGCGCCGCCCTCGTGCTCTTCAGGCCGTTTGTCTGGACCACGGTTGCCGGCGAGTTTATCACCTCATCACCCGGCGTAAAGCACGGGCCCGGAAAGAGTGAAAACCGCGCAATGAATGTCACAAAACCCGTGCAAGCATTCGCGATTTACCTTCTTGCTGCGCTGAGCGCCTGGGCTACCGACGCGGCGGCGCAATCTCCGACCAAAGATGCACACACAGCTGAACGCGCGAACCTTTCAACGATCGCCGACAGGCTGGCGGCGGCCTATCCCGACTTCGTCAAGGGCCGCGACGGCGACGCGCTGATTCTGAAAGACGGCACACGCATCAAGATCGATGATGGCGAAGGCGCCAAATCACACGCCGCGTGGCTGGCCCGGCCCGACCTCAAGGATATGTTCCTTTATGACTATCCCGTCGGCGCCAAGGCCGACGCGCCCGCGCTCAATTTCGATCCCGGCCGCGCACGCAACGAAGCCTTCTTCAAGCGCATGTACGGCGACTGCTCCAAAGGTAGCGTGAAGCCGGATTTGGTAACGGTCCCCTGGATGCCGAAGTGGGGCGGAACGCCTTTGAAGGTAACACGCGTCAACGGCGTCGCGCGCCGGCTCCAAGCCGTGGTCTCCGACTTGGAAAAGTTGCCCGCGCGTTTCAAGACGTACCTCGTGCCGTCGGGTGGCACTTATGTCTGCCGCGCCATCGCCGGCACCGATCAGCGCTCCGCTCACGGCTACGGCATCGCCATCGACATCGCGGTACCGCGCTCCAGCTACTGGCGATGGGCCAAGGGCGGGCCGAATGGCCCCGTGCGCTACCGGAACGAAATCCCGCCAGAGATCGTCGCAGTATTCGAGAAGCACGGCTTCATCTGGGGCGGGCGCTGGTATCACTACGACACCATGCACTTCGAATACCGGCCGGAGCTGCTTCCCGGCGCGAAGCCCTAGGCGGCCGCAAACCGGCACACCGACGCGCCAAAGTTCGAGCGAAGCTCGATTTTTCTGGGCGGTCGCGCGCCCATTCGGCCTCGACTTGCGAAGCAGGGCCGTGACTGCTATGACCCGCGCTCTTAAGGCGAGCGCCGCACGGTCCTTGCGCCTTGGGGGATCGTCTAATGGTAGGACTGCAGACTCTGACTCTGCCTGTCTAGGTTCGAATCCTAGTCCCCCAGCCAACAAAATCAATAAGTTATTCAGTCGTCGAGCGCCGAGATCTCTCCCGGTGCGCCGTTGCCCATCGGAACTTTAGCTGCGCGCGCCGCACGCAATGCGACCCGCGCATTGCGAGCGCTTCGATGATCGCGGGATCGACTAGGCTGCCGATCGCGACGTTCGCAGGTTCGGATCAGACTGTGTAGTCGATCTGGCTCATGTGGGCTTCGCCCATGCGGTCGCCGTAGACAGTGAAGTTGGACAGCGACCGACTGCGATGGTGGTCTGCGAGCCTGCTTTTTTCGAATGATCGCCACGATCGCAATCGTAGCCTGAACTGATCGCGCACTCGCCCTAGCGTCCGCTTTCGGATGCACAGGGTAACTGTTCGACTGAAGTCCCGCACCAGCGCATCGCGACCGCGCAAATTCGGCAGCCTCTGCATGACAGCTATCAATCGCCAAGTCATGCCGCACTTGCTTCGGTCCGGTACTGGGACACGCCTGCCCAACAGGCAGAGCTGGGGGCGCACGCCCCTCAGTGGCGGCTTCATTCGATCGCCCGTTTGAACCTCACTTGTCAGTCGGTTTTGGCGCCTGCGCCGCGCAGGTGGCGGTTCAACGCAAGGGCGGCGAGCGTGCAGAGCGCTCCCGAGAGCAAATAGACGCCGACCCATGCGAGGCCCAGCCGGCTCGAGATCAGGAGCGCGACCAGGGGCGCAAAGCCGGCACCGATCAGCCAGGAGAGGTCGGAGGTGAGCGCCGATCCCGTATAGCGGGTCGAGATATCGAAGTTGGACGCAATCGCGCCCGCGCCCTGGCCGTAGGCGAGGCCAAGCAGCCCGAAGCCGATGATGACGTAGATCGTCTGCCCTGCGAGGCTGTCGCCGAGCATGAGCGGTGCGATAATGCTGCACAGGCTGAAGAGCGCGATCATCGCCGCCGCCAGGGCGAGCTGGGTGGTGCGGCCGATCTGATCGGCGATCAGGCCGGAGGTGACGATCGCGCCGGCGCAGATGATCGCGCCCGCGACCTGCACCATAAGGAACTCCTCGACGGAGCGATCCGTGAACAGGTTGATCCAGCTGATCGGGAAGATCGTAACGAGGTGAAACAGTGCGGCACTGGCGAGCGGCACGAAGGCGCCGAGCAGCACATCACGTCCGTTGACGCGCAGCACGTCCCTTATGCGCACGGCCTGCAGATCGCGCCGTTTGAACAGGTCTGCGAACTCCGGGCTGATGACGATCCTGAGGCGCGCGAACAGCGCCACGACGTTGATCGTCATGGCGACGAAGAACGGATAGCGCCAGCCCCAGCTCAGGAAGTCCTCCTTCGAGAGGGCACCGACAAAGAGAGCAAACAGGCTCGCTGCGATAGTGAAGCCGATCGGCGCGCCGAGCTGCGGCAGCATGACGTACCAGCCCTGGCGGTCCTTGGGTGCGGAAAGTGCCAACAGCGTTGACAGGCCGTCCCAGGTACCGGCGAGCGCAAGCCTCTGGCCGATACGGCAGATGGTCAGCACGAAGATAGCCCAGTAGCCGATGGTATCGTAGCCCGGCAGCAGCGCCACCGCGACGGTCGAGAAGCCGAGCAGGAAGAGCGCGACCGTGAGTTTTGTGGCGCGCCCGTATCGTCGGTCGACCGCCATGAAGATGGCCGTCCCGAAAGGTCGCACCACAAAGGCGAGAGCGAACAACAGGAAGGAATAGAGCGTGCCGGTGACGTGATCGACGAAGGGAAAAATGAATTCCGGGAACACAAGCACGCAGGCGATGCCGAACACGAAGAAGTCGAAGAACTCGGAGCTACGCCCGATGATTACGCCGAGCGCGATCTCGCCCGGCGCGACGCCATGATGGCCATCGCGCTGCGGCGCGCCGTCCAGCGGAGTACTCGTCGTACTAGCCATGTCCGGAACCTTTTATTGCTGCGTCGGAGAACTGCACGGCTACCTCAGATCGAGAAGATGACCAGGCATCATGTTGGTGTTCAGGTGGTACATTACCCAGAGCGAGCCCGAGAGCGTGATGACCACGACGACGATTGTGAAGATAGCGGCGAGCATGGTCCAGCCGCCCTCGGACTTGGTATTCATGTGCAGAAAATAGATCATGTGCACGATGATCTGCGCGGCCGCGAGAGCCATGATGGCGATTGCCGTGAGGTTCGTTTTGCCGAGCACATTGTACATCACGAGCCAGAACGCGACCGCCGTCAGAATCACTGACAGCAAGAAGCCGATTAGGTAGTCGCGCAGCGTGCCATGACCCATCGCATCGCCGTGGGCATCGCCGTGGGCATCACCATGGTGAGCGCCATGGCCGTGATGGCCGCCATGGCCGTGCCCGTGATTGTCGCGCGTTGTGGATCCGCTCATGGTAAGACGCCCATCAGATAGACAAATGTGAAGACGCCGATCCAGACGACGTCGAGGAAATGCCAGAACATGCTGAGGCAGAGCAGCCGGCGGCGATTTTCCGGGATCAGCCCGCGCTTGGCGACCTGTGCCATCAGCACGACGAGCCACAGGATGCCGAAGGTGACGTGGGTGCCGTGGGTGCCGACGAGTGCGTAGAACGACGACAGGAAGGCGCTGCGCTGTGGCGTTGCGCCCTCGTGGATCAGGTGGACGAACTCATAGAGTTCGATGCCGACGAAGGCCAAGCCGAACAAGCCGGTGACCGCGAGCCAGCCCTGGGTTGCCGGGACCCGACCCTTGTCCATCGCCAGCATGGCGAAGCCGTAGGTGATCGAGGACAGCAGCAGCATCGCGGTGTTGATCGCGACCAGGTTGAGGTCGAACAGGTCGGCGCCGGACGGGCCGGCCGCGTAGGAGCGGCCGAGCACGCCGTAGGTCGCGAACAAGACCGCGAACACCAGGCAGTCGCTCATCAGGTACAGCCAGAAGCCAAGAAGCGTGGACCCCTGCGGGTGCTCCTCGCCCTCGACATGGAACACGTCCCGATCGTAGGGGGCGGCGGCGGTCGTGGTGTCGCTGCTCATCGGATCAGGCCCGCGCGAGGAGGGTTGTGCGTTGACCTTCCGTCCGCACCACGTCCTCGACCGGGATGTGGAAGTCGCGATCGTAGTTGAAGGTGTGGAAGATCGCGGTCGCGATCAGGGTCAAGAACGAGAGGGCGGCCAGCCACCAGATGTGCCAGATCAGCGCGAAGCCACAGAGCGTCGCGAGCCCCGCCAGTACGACGCCCGCCCAGGTGTTCTTCGGCATGTGGATCGGTCGGAAGCCCGAAACCGGGCGCTTGTAGCCACGCCGCTTCATGTCCTCCCAGGCGTCAAGATCGTGCACGACCGGCGTGAAAGCGAAGTTGTAGTCCGGCGGCGGCGAGGAGGTGGACCACTCGAGCGTTCGACCGTGCCAGGGGTCACCGGTCGTGTCGCGAAGCTGGTCGCGGCGCAAGATGCTGACGGCGATCTGGATCACGAAGCAGGCGATGCCCAGCGCGATCAGGACCGCGCCGAAGGCCGCGATCACGAACCAGACCTGGAGCGAGGGGTCCGCGAACTGGTTGAGGCGGCGCGTGACGCCCATCAGGCCGAGCACGTAGAGCGGCATGAAGGCGACGTAGAAGCCGACCACCCAGAACCAGAACGACCACGTGCCCCAATATGGATCGAGCCGAAAGCCGAACGCCTTCGGGAACCAGAATACGATGCCGGCAAACATCCCGAACACGACGCCGCCGATGATGACGTGGTGGAAGTGGGCGACCAGAAACAGGCTGTTGTGAAGAATGAAGTCCGCTGGCGGCACCGCCAGCATGACGCCAGTCATGCCGCCGACCACGAAGGTCAGCATGAAGGCGATGGTCCACATCATGGGCAGTTCGAAGCGCACGCGGCCGCGATACATCGTGAACAGCCAATTGAATATCTTGGCGCCGGTCGGGATCGAAATGATCATGGTCGTGATGCCGAAGAAGGCGTTCACGCTCGCGCCCGACCCCATGGTGAAGAAGTGGTGCAACCAGACGAGGTAGGAGAGGATGGTGATAACGACGGTGGCGTACACCATTGATGTGTAACCGAACAGGCGCTTGCCGGAGAACGTCGAGACGACCTCGGAGAACACGCCGAACGCGGGCAGGATCAGGATGTAGACTTCCGGGTGGCCCCAGATCCAGATCAGGTTCACGTACATCATCGGGTTGCCGCCGAGATCGTTCGTGAAGAAGTTGGTGCCGACGTAGCGGTCGAGCGCCAGCAGCGCGAGGGTGGCGCCGAGAACCGGGAATGACGCGACGATCAGAACGTTGGTGCAGAGCGCGGTCCAGGTGAAGATCGGCATCCTCATCATGGTCATGCCGGGGGCGCGCATCTTGACGATGGTCGCGATCAGGTTGATGCCGGATAATGTCGTCCCGACACCGGCTATCTGAAGCGCCCATATGTAGTAGTCGACACCGACACCGGGACTGTAGGCGACGCCGGAAAGCGGCGGATAGGCAAGCCAGCCGGTTCGGGCGAACTCGCCGACGAAAAGCGAGGCCATTACGAGAACCGCCCCGCCCACCGTCATCCAAAAGCTGAAGTTGTTGAGGAACGGAAAGGCGACGTCGCGGGCGCCGATCTGTAGCGGCACGATGTAGTTCATCAGCCCCGTAACGAGCGGCATCGCCACGAAGAAGATCATGATCACGCCGTGGGCCGTGAATATCTGGTCGTAGTGATGTGAGGGCAGGTAGCCCGCGCTCTCGCCGAATGCAATCGCTTGCTGCGCTCGCATCAGCAGGGCGTCGGCAAAGCCGCGCATCAGCATCACCAGGCCAAGGATGATGTACATGATGCCGATCTTCTTGTGGTCGATACTCGTGATCCATTCGCGCCAGAGATACCCCCACGCTCCCGCGCGCGTGACCCACCAGACCACCGCAAGACCGAGCAGCGCAGTGGCCACGAAGGTCACGAGGAGGATCGGCTCGTGATAGGGGATCGCATCGAGCGTGAGGCGACCGAAGATCGCGGAATCGGCTGAGGGCATTTTATCTTCTCGTCGCTCTCTTTTTTGGCGCGGCCGGCGTGCGGTTCGCTTGGCGTTCTGATCTGGCTTAGTGATGCGGTGCGGCGGGCGCGCTCGCGCCTCCGGGCTGAGGTTGATCGCCCGGCGGTCCGGGCGGTTCATGCGAATGTCCGGGACCGTGGCCAAAGCCATCCATGCTGCCGGCGCGATGGCTGTCGTACCGGAGCTTTTGCCAGTTGTGGCTGCTTTCCTTGCCGGCGCCGCCCATCGAATCGATGTGCATCATCTCGCTCATGCACATCTGGCCGGGCTTGGTGCACATGTTGAGGATCGCGTTGTAAAGGCCGTCCTCGACCGAGGAGAAGTAGCGCGCCGGCTCCGCCTCGCTCGGCTTCTCGATCGCGGCGTAGGCGGCACGGTCGAGCGGCGAGCCCTGCGCCTTGACCTTGGCGGCCCAGCCGTCGAAATCGCCTTGGCTCAAGCCAAGAAAATTGAAGTGCATACGCGAGAAGCCGGCTCCGCTGTAGTTGGCGGAGAAGCCCTTGTACACCCCCGGCGCATTGATGACGGCATGCAGTTTCGTCTCCATGCCGGGCATGGCGTAGATCTGTCCCGCGAGCGCGGGGATGTAGAAGGAATTCATCACGGAGGTCGAGGTCAGCTTGAATGACAGGGGCCTGTCGACCGGCGCCGCCAGCTCGTTGAGCGAGGCGATACCGAGCTGAGGATAGAAGAACAGCCACTTCCAATCGAGCGCCACCACCTCGACCTGCAAGGGCTCCACTAAGGCGGCCCCGTGCCGCTCCGCGTCGATCCGCTTGAGCGGCCGGTAGGGGTCGAGAAGATGCGTGCCGAGCCAGGTCAGCGCGCCGATGGCGATAACGATCAGGAGCGGAACGGTCCAGATCGCGACTTCGAGCGCGAGCGAATGGTTCCATTCCGGATCGTACGTGGCGGTACGGTTCGAGGCCCTGTAGCGCCAGGCGACCAGCACGGTCAGCACCATGACTGGGATGACGATCAGCAGCATCAGGACCGTCGAGGCGATCATGAGATTGCGTTGCTGTACTGCGATGTCACCGGAGGGAGACAGGAGGACCGCTTCGCAGCCGCCGAGCATCGTCAGCATCGGGAGCAGCAACAGCCATGCGCGCCGGTTCGGTGGGGTGTGTAACAACCGGGCAAGCATCGTTCGGGCCCCTCCTTTGCGCTGCCGCGACGGCACGGCAATCCGGCGACGTCTGACGATACCTCTGCCGCGATTCAGAAGACAACTTCTGTTCGCTAGATCTCGTGCGCCAAATCGCTCCGACAATGTCCTCCGTTAGTCCTCCCTTGACGTCGGCCCGATCCTGGGAATTCGGGGCAGGCGCGGCGGATCCGCCGCACCGAAGTGGTGTGGAGGCGGCGTTCGCAGGTAACCGCTCACCGTTCCAGTAATTGCATGACGGTACGTGTCGGAGCGTCGCTATCGCGCTCAAGTTGCATACGGACGCGATCAAGCTAGGACGCAGAAGAAAAGCAGGGGCGGCCGAAGTATTCCCATAAGAACTTCCCCACACAGGTAAAGTCGATCCGGAAGAGGTCGGCGTGTGCGTCAGCAGCATTCGGAAGCGTTCCGCCCTATCGCGGTCGACGATCTCCCTGTACTTGGCATCTTTGCAGCGCGCTCGACTTGTGACGTCGCAGCGCATTGGTCGATGGACCTATTACAGAGTGGCACGAGAAAAACATCGCAGCCGTTCGTAAGAAACTGCAGCCATCGCTGCGGCCGCCCTCGCGTCGGCACAAGGTCTGCACTCGTCTCCAGCCTGGAAAGGGCCACTGAGACAAAACGAACAACAGGTCGCCAGCGCCGACCTGAACGAAAGGTCCGGGGCGAGCAAACGCCGCGCGACCATGTCAGCCAAAGGGGACCAGACATGAGCACGTTCAGGGCAGTAGTCATCGACAGGGACGGGAATGGCCAAAGCGTTTCGCTGAAGAACTTCAGTGAAGCCGAACTTATGGATGGCGACGTTACGCTACGCGTCACGCATTCCACGTTGAACTACAAGGACGGCTTGGCGCTGACCGGCAAGGCCCCTGTGGTCCGCCGCTTCCCCATGATCCCAGGCGTAGATGGCGCGGGTGTCGTGGAGGCTTCCAATCATCCGGATTTCCAGGTGGGCGATCGCGTGGTTCTCAATGGATGGGGCACCGGCGAAACCCATCTGGGATCCTATGCCGAGAAAGCACGGGTTTCCGGCGATTGGCTTGTGCCCTTACCTAGGGGCATGACGCCGGCGCAGAGCATGGCGGTCGGTACCGCCGGCTACACGGCCATGCTCGCCCTCCTCGCGCTGGAGCGATACGGCTGCACGCCGGCGGACGGCCCCATCTTGGTGACGGGCGCATCCGGCGGCGTCGGCTCGATGTCGATCGCGCTCCTCGCCAAGGCCGGCTGGCATGTCGTCGCTTCGACAGGCCGGCCTGCCGAGAGTGCGTACCTCAAAGATCTAGGCGCTGCGGAAATCGTCGACCGCACCGAACTTTCAGGACCCGGCAAACCGCTGGCAAAGGAACGCTGGGCCGCCGGCATCGACTCGGTCGGCTCCACCACGCTCGCGAATCTTCTCTCCCATACTCACTATGGCGGTGCCGTTGCCGCTTGCGGGCTGGCAGGTGGCATGGACCTACCTACGTCCGTAGCGCCGTTTATCCTGCGCAACGTGGCCCTGCTCGGCATTGATTCGGTCCGTGCGCAAAAGGCTCTGCGCTTGCAAGCGTGGGACCGTATTGCGCGCGACCTCGACCGGGACAAGCTCGCCGCCATGAGCACGACGATCCCACTCGCCGACGTGATTTCGGCGGGTGCCGATATTCTCGCTGGCAAGGTCCGTGGCCGGTTGGTGGTCGAGATTGGGTAAGCAACCAAGCGCCGCGCGTGACCTGGGCCGCTGACCAGCTACAAGCAGACGTGCGACGACCGACGCGCACCCACTTGGCGTGCCGTGCCCAAGGCACATCCGCACGCAATTCGTCTTGCCGAGACCTGTTCATACGCAACTGCCAGCACATCAATAAGGTAGAACATCGCAAATTCGCGACGCTCACGCCGGGCCGTGCCCGGTCGCGCACAGACCAGAGATCGCCACTGTGATTCCGCCGGACAACCGCGTGCTCTACTTCGGTCGCGACCGAACGAGTTTCTTTTTTCTCTCCCACTTCTACCCGAGCCCGATGCTGCTTGACGGAGAAGTCTGGCCGACCGTCGAGCACTACTACCAGGCGCAGAAGTCCGATGATCCGGAATACAAGGCCGCGATCCGTGCGGCCGCGCGCCCGGGACTTGCCAAGCGCCTTGCCGCGCAGCCGTCCGCGCCCCGTGGCATCTCCAGGGCTTCGTGGTTTCGCAAAAACGGCAAACAACCGCGCGCCGACTGGCACGAGGCGAAGCTCGACATCATGCGTCGCGCGGATTACGCCAAGTTCGATCAGAATGCGGACATCGCCACCCTTCTGCTCGCGACCGGCGACGCGGAGCTGATCGAAGATTCCTTGAGCGAACCCTTCTGGGGCATTGGCCCCGACGGACACGGTCCCAACTGGGCTGGCCGGGTGTTGATGGAGGTGCGCGACCGCTTGCGGAGCAGTTGCGCGCACCCGCGAGCGGCGACGCAACCGCGCAGCAAGCCGGAGTGACCTGCGTGTCGAGCGCCGATGAAGGTGACAGGCGCTTAGGCGAGCTTCGCGGCAATCGCCGCAACGTGCCGGCCCTGGAAGCGTGCGCCTTCAAGTTCGATGCGCGAAGGCTGACGAGAGCCATCGCCGTCCGCGATGGTGGAGGCGCCGTAGGGCGAGCCGCCCTTCACTTCGCCAACGCCCATCTGGCCCTGGAACGAGTACGGCAGCCCGACAATGACGAGCCCGTGATGCAGAAGCACTGTGTGCGTCGAAAGGATCGTGCTTTCCTGGCCACCGTGCTGCGTCGCCGTCGAGGTGAACACGCTGCCGACCTTGCCGATGAGTTTGCCCTGGACCCAAAGGCCGCCGGTCTGATCGAGAAAGTTCTTCATCTGAGCCGGCATGTTTCCGAAGCGCGTCGGAACGCCGATGATGATGGCGTCGTAATTGGGAAGTTCATCAACCGTTGCAAGCGGCGCTGACTGATCGAGCTTGAACCCGGACTTGCGCGAGACCTCTTCCGGTACCAGCTCCGGTACCCGCTTGATGACGACCTCTGCACCCGTTTCGCGCGCGCCGTCAGCCACCGCCTGCGCCATCTTCTCGATGTGGCCGTAGCTCGAATAGTAGAGAACGAGAACTTTGGTCATGATTGGCTCCGAATAAAAGGCGGCTGCAAAAGGCCGAAGGGCGACCGTCACGAACGCTCATGTTGAACGCGCGTGACGGCCACGCTGTTTAGAGAACGAATGTCGCGATCAGGCCGCGAGATCGAACAGCAAGACTTCCGCGCTGTCGTGGGCCGTAACTTTCAGTTCGCCCGCTGACGGGATTGCAAGACCATCGCCGGCATCGAGCCGCTGACCGTTGACGCTGACCGAACCGCGCGTCACCTGCACCCACGCACCCCGACCATCCCGCACGTTGTGCGAAACGCTCTCCTCACGCTCCAACAACGTGGCATAGAGATCGGTATCCTGGTGAATGGTGACAGAACCGTCGCGGCCGTCGCGCGACCCGATGAGCCGCAGCTTGCCGCGCTTCTCCTCGGTATCGAACGTCTTCTGCTCGTAGCTCGGCTTGATGCCGCGCTTCTCCGGCACGATCCAGATCTGCAGGAAGTGGACGGGGTCCGTCTCGGACGCGTTGTACTCGCTGTGGCGCACGCCCGTACCCGCCGACATGCGCTGCACGTCGCCGGGGCGAATGACCGACCCGGTCCCCAAGCTGTCGCGATGTTCGAGCGCACCATCCAGCACATAGGAGATGATTTCCATGTCGCTGTGCGGATGGGTTGGGAAACCGCCGCCGCCGGACACGCGGTCCTCGTTGATGACGCGTAAGGGACCGAACCCCATGTGCGCCGGGTCGTAATATTGACCGAACGAGAAGCTGTGTCGGCTGTCGAGCCAGCCGAAGTTCGCCTTGCCGCGTTCTTCGGATTTTCTGAGTTCTGCCAGCATGTCGCTCGCCTTTCTCGCGCCCACCGGCGCGCTTGATTGCTGTTGGCAGAAAGGTAGGACCTCGCGCTCCCGGCATCAATTATGTATGATTTTCACACACTGCATCCAAAACGGATACAATGAAAATGGACAAGCTCGCGGCCATGAATGTGTTCGTCAAAGTGATCGCGCTTGGCAGCTACTGCCGAGGCCGGACGCGCGCTCGGACTGACGCACTCCCCGATCAGCAAAGCGTCGTGAAGCTTGAATAGCTGCTCGACGCGCGCCTGTTCGACAGCACCACCCGCCGCATCGGACCAACGGCGCCGCAGTATCCGGTCAGGACATCACGATGCTGCCAACGTTCGTTGTGGGTAGGGACATCGCTGCAGAAAGACTGCAGCTATTTCTGAAAAAGTACCCGCCGAGCGCGCTCGATGCGTTCGCGCTTACTCGCTCAACCGCTACCTCGCCGCCAAGACCAGGGTGCTCATCGACGATCTGGTCAAAGCCTTCGGCGCCACCCTCCGAATGGGATCGCTTCTAAATAAAAAACGCCGGGCCGGATATACGACCAGCCCGGCGTTATCGTCGCTACATGATAAGGTCGCCGGCATTCGGCAGCGCGTTGCCGTTGAGCTCCAGGTGGAACTCGTGCGACGCATCGCCGTCGACGTTGGCTTCAATGATGGTCTTGCCGAGCTCGTAGTCGAACCAGACGGTCATCTGGCCGGCCGCAAGAACCTGGTTCGGGCCGGTGTACGTCACCATCGTGAACGCTTGGTCTCCGGACACGCCCTCGTTGGCATCGATCTTGGAGAAGTCGAGCTTGTCGAAGCCCTGCTGGAAGTCCGTGATCGTGTCGAACTTGCCCCACAGCTTCAGCGAGTCCTGCACACTCTCGAACACGAACGTGTCGCGACCCGCGCCGCCGGTCATGACATCACCGCCGCGACCGCCGTTCAACGTGTCGTTACCCGTGCCGCCATCCATCACGTCGTTGCCCCAGCCGCCGAACAGGCGGTCCGTGCCCGAGCCACCGGAAAGCGAGTCGTTCCCGGAGCCACCGTTGAGCATGTCGTCGCCCAGGTTGCCGATCAACGTATCGTTGCCGGCCTCGCCAAAGAGGCGGTCGTTGTCGTATCCGCCGTCGATGTAGTCGTTGTCCTTGCCACCTGCGATCTCGTCGTTGCCGCGGTAGCCGTAGAGTTTGTCGTCGCCGTCGCCGCCACGAATGACGTCGCGGGCGCGGCCGCCGTAGACGGTATCGTTCCCGCCGTTGGCGTGGATCAGATAGGAGTCGCTGAGACCGCTGGCGTCGATGATCTCGCTGCCGTCGGTCGCAATGACGCGATGATCGCTATCCCAGCTGCCGATGAACGTGACGGGCTCGTCGAGTACGCGCGTACCTTCAACCGGGATCTCCGGGTTGCTCAACGGAATCCGGAAGTCGAAGTCGGTCATCAATGCGCCGTTGATTAAAGCTGCATCCGCCACGACGGAGGACGTAAACGCCGCCGTGGTGGTCTGCGTCGATGCAATTTTCGATGTGCTCTTGGTAAGTGCCATGATCCAATCTCCATTAAAAAAAATATGCGTTGGCATGGCCGTACCTTGGGAGGCACACGCGGCCACGACTGCCGACCGCGCTAACACGCTTCGGCCTAGCGCCACTGTTCCCTGCATGACTCAAGTCGCGTTCGGACTGGTGCAGCCAAGAAAGGCGGCCGGCTTGGAGGTCGCGCCCCCGCCAAGCGCACGTCCGGCGAGCGCGCCGCCTCCGCGCGCAGGGCCGTCGCGACACGCCGGCGCAATCAGCAGCGCAGCGAGCAGGCTTGATATTGCGCGACAGGCCGATCCGAAACCGTGCCGTGCGGCGGCTCGGCGAAATTTTTCTGTGAATTCTGCTGTGTACGAAAAACGAGGGCCGCGGATCCATCGAACCGGGCAACCGTCGTCACTTCGCGGCTTACATGGTCCGAGCGGCGACGCAAGGTATTGCCGCGACATCACGTTCCATGGTCGTTGGCGGCTCACCTTACTCCGGAAGTGCGCGTGGTTCAGAGAAGCACTGCGCTGTTTCCCGCGGAAATGCGCTCACGGAGCACTGAACCTTGGCCCGTCTCAGCATCGACAAAGTTCACGCGCGTCACATAGGATCGCGACCCACGAACAAGGGCACGCGCGCCGCGCGGGAGCGACACGATGGCAGCCGAAGCCCAAAAGAAAGCCGTCGTACTTTTAGATTCGACACCCACCGGCACCGGAGAGCTTTTCTTCGAGCGCGCCGTCGATCTCGGCTTCGAACCCGTACTCGTGAGCGAGCACCCTGAGCGCTACTCAACGCTGGCAGCGTATCGCAACATTCGCGTTGACGACATGAGCGTCGCCGCCATCGAACGCGCGCTGCGCAACGCAGGCGTACACGTGGCCGGCGTGTGGTCGTCGCTTAGCGCCCGTGCGGAACTGGTGGCACGCACCGCCCAGTCGCTGGGCTGCGCGCACGCAGACCCTGAAGTCGTCAGTGCCTGCTGCGACAAATTTCACGTGCGTGACGCTTTGGAACGGTCGGACGTGCGCGACGTCGGCTTCGGATTGGCGCAATCGGGCGAGGAGGGCTCCGCCATCGCGCACCGCTTGAATGGCAAGGTCGTCGTGAAGCCGCGCCTATCTTCCGGCTCGGTCGGCGTCAAGGTCTGTCGCACACCTGATGAAGCGCGCAGGCACGTCCAACATCTCATGACGAGATCCGACGACTGTCGGCGCGACGGCGTCGTCATCGAGGAATACATCGACGGCCCGCAATTTGGCGTCGAGATATTCGATGGCAAGACCATAGCCGTCCGGCACAAGCAGATCAGCCCGCCGCCCGCATCTATCCCGATCGGAGACGACTTTCCGACCACGTTCAGCTCCGACGTCCACCGGAATGTCGCCGAGCACGCCGAACGATCCGTCGCCGCGATCGGCTATACGCGCGGTCCGGCCCACGTAGAAATTCGGCATTCGCAGCGGGGTGCACATCTGATCGAAATCAATCCGCGCCTTGTCGGCGCGCTCGGGCCGGAAAACGTCCGTTACGCAATTGGCGTGGACATGATCGACGCGTGCATCCGCTTTGCGACGGGCCTGCCATACGATCTGATACCAAAATTCTCACGCGCGAGCGCAGTGCGGCACCTGGTGCGCGACGGCACGTCGGCCCACGCCGTCAGCGGCCGCGACGACGCCTTGCAGGTCGATGGCGTCGTTGCCGTCGGCACGTTTCCGCAGTGGTTTCATCGCAAGGGCCCGACCAGCACCTACGAGGATCGCATCGCCTACGTGATCAGCGAGGCGGACACGCCAGAGCAGGCCATACACGCCGCCAACGAGGGGCTGAGCAAGTTGCGCATCGTACCGGAGACGACGTGGCAATACGCCAGGCGCCGCATCGCAAAAAGGTTGAAAGCTGCCAGCCTTCCAACGATTTCGGGGTGAGACGGCAGCCTTCATTGGCGATAGCCACCCTAAAGGATTTGACCGCAAGGATCGAGATGCGAGCACGTCGACCATGACTTATGGTCCGGATCGCAACCATCCCGAATGTGGTTTCAATGGTCCAGGCAATCCAAAAGACAAAAAAGCCGGTTCTGGCTCGCGAAAGCGACGATGAGCGTTCCTGGCGCGCGGTCAGGACGCGCGACCGCCGCTACGACGGCGCGTTCTACTACGCTGTCGCAAGCACCGGCGTTTTCTGTCGCCCGTCATGCCCGTCGAGACGTCCCAAACGGGAGAACGTCGCTTTCTACGCCTCGTGTCGTGACGCCGAAAAAGCCGGTTTCCGACCCTGCAAGCGCTGCAAGCCAACCGAGCCGTCGCTGCACGAAGCCTATGCTGCGAAAGTTGCCGCGGCTTGCAGGCTCATCGAGGAAGCGGAAGAGACGCCGCGCCTTGCTGACTTGGCGCGTAGTGCGAACCTCAGCACTTTTCACTTCCACCGCATCTTCAAGTCTGTCACGGGAGTCACCCCGAAAGCCTACACGTCCGCCCACCGCCACAAGAAGGTGCGCGCCAATCTGAGCAGGAGCGATACTGTGACCGCGGCTATCCACGATGCAGGCTTCAACACCAACTCACGCTTCTACGCCGATGCGTCCGACGTCCTCGGCATGACGCCCTCGCAATTCCGGTCGGGCGGAAGCAATGCCGAAATGCGGTTCGCGGTGGCGCAATGCGCGCTCGGTTCAATCCTCGTCGCGGCCAGCGGCAAGGGTATCGCCGCCATCCTTATAGGCGACGATCCCGAGGCGCTCGTACACGATCTGGAGGATCGCTTTCCGAAGGCGACGTTGATCGGAGGGAACAAGACCTTTGAGGACATCGTCGCCAAGGTCGTCGGCCTCGTCGAGGCGCCCGGTGCAAATTTTGATCTTCCTCTCGATGTGCGCGGCACGGCTTTCCAGCACCGCGTGTGGCAAGCACTCCGCAAAATTCCAGCCGGGACGACCGTGACGTATACCGACATCGCTCAACGCGTCGGCATGCCGAGAGCCGTGCGCGCCGTCGCCTCAGCAATCGCCGCCAATCCCATCGCCATCGCCATTCCTTGCCACCGCGTGATTCGCAGCGATGGTTCTCTGTCGGGTTACCGTTGGGGCGTTGAACGCAAGCAGGCGCTTATCGCCCAAGAGGCACGCAATTCAGCGCCGCCGCGCGAACCGCTGCGAAAGCGCAACGGCCGTTGAAAGTCCGTTGCCCTGTTACGGCGACGCCGGCGCCATAGCATTGGCACACCACGTCGCTTAACCATTCCACATCTCAGCTGAGGAACAGTGGACCGGCTTGCGCCATTCAAGCGCTTGACGGGCTTGCGCCCCGCCATCCCGACGCGCATTTTCAACGGCGATCCGGCGAACCCGGCAATGGAGTGATATGTCGATGGCGGAGCGTGTCGTGCTCGTAACCGGCTCCCTGGCAGAACCCCGGGTGCAGCGCGTCGCCGATCAGGTCGCAAGCAATGAGCTCGAGCCCGTCGTTGCCAACATCGGCGTCAAGGTGGCGGCCCTGATGACGACTGACATCGTCGAACGCCGCCTGAAACTGCCTGAGGGTGTCGACCGCGTTGTAATGCCCGGTCGCTTTCGCGGCGATATCGACCGCCTGTCGGATTTTTTCGGCACCCGCTTCGAGCGCGGCCCCGACGAGGTCGCCGACCTGCCGCAATATCTGGGCGGCGCACGAAAGGCGCTCGATCTAACGCAACACAATGTCACGATTTTCGCAGAGATCGTCGATGCGACGTTGCTCACGACCGAACAGATCGTCGAGCGTTCTCGCATGCTGCGCGCCGACGGCGCTGACGTCATAGATCTGGGCTGCCTGCCCGACAGCCCGTTTCCGCATTTGGAGGCGGCCATCGCCGCGCTCCACGCCGACGGCGTCAAGGTCAGCGTCGACTCTTTCAATTCCGACGAGCTGTCGCGCGCGACACGCGCGGGCGCGGACTTTCTTCTCAGTCTGTCCGAAAAGACCATCGGCATCGCGGACGAAGGTCCGGCCGTGCCTGTGCTGGTGTCAGCAGGTGCTGCCGACGCGGCATCGCTCGACCGCGCCATCGACATTATGATCGCGAAGGGCAAGCCGTTCTATGCCGATCCGATATTGGACCCGATCCACTATGGCTTCGCGGCCTCCATCGCCCGCTATTTCGACTTGCGCACACGCCGGCCCGACGTGCCGATCCTTATGGGAATCGGCAACGTCACGGAACTGACCGACGCCGATACGACCGGCATCAATGCGCTGCTGATGGGCC
>CADECN010000026.1 GCA_902825785.1 uncultured Hyphomicrobium sp.
CAGGAGACCTACGGCGCAGAAGTCGTAACGTTCACGGCCGATCTCGGACAGGGCGAGGAATTGGAGCCGGCGCGCAAGAAAGCGCTGATGCTCGGCATCAAGGAAGACAACATCTTCATTGAGGACCTGCGCGAGGAGTTTGTCCGCGACTACGTGTTTCCAATGTTCCGCGCCAACGCTCTCTACGAGGGTGTGTACCTGCTCGGAACCTCCATCGCGCGCCCGCTGATCGCAAAAAAGCAGATCGAGATCGCCCGCAAAGTCGGCGCCGATGCCGTTTGCCACGGCGCGACCGGCAAGGGCAACGATCAGGTCCGCTTCGAGCTTGGCTACTACGCGCTCGAACCCGGCATCAAGATCATCGCACCGTGGCGGGAATGGACCTACAAGGGCCGCGAGGAACTGCTGAAGTTCGCCCGCGATCATCAGATCCCGGTCGCCAAGGATAAGGAGGGCGAAGCGCCCTTCTCGGTCGACGCCAACCTTTTGCACTCGTCCTCCGAGGGCAAGGTTCTGGAAGACCCAGCGAAGAAGGCGCCCGAGATCGTCTATCAGCGCACCATCTCGCCGACGGACGCACCCGACAAGGTAACGACAATCAAGATCGGCTTCGCCAAGGGCGACGCCGTCTCGCTCAACGGCAAGAAGCTGTCGCCGGCAACGCTCCTGAAAGCGCTGAACGATCTTGGTCGCGGCAACGGCATCGGCCGCATCGACCTGGTTGAGAACCGTTTCGTCGGCATGAAGTCGCGCGGTGTCTATGAAACGCCGGGTGGCACGATCCTGCTCGCCGCCCACCGCGCGATCGAGAGCGTCACGCTCGACCGCGGCGCCGCGCATCTGAAAGACGAGATCATGCCGCGCTACGCCGAGCTGATCTACAACGGCTTCTGGTTCTCGCCCGAACGCGAGATGCTGCAGGCGCTGATCGACAAATCCCAGGAACACGTCGAGGGCGAAGTGACCCTTGATCTCTACAAGGGCAACACGATCGTCACCGGCCGCGAGAGCGCCAAATCGCTGTACTCGCCAACGCTCGTTACCTTTGAGGACGACAAGGGCGCCTATGACCAGAAGGACGCGCAAGGCTTCATCAAGCTCAACGCGCTGCGGCTAAGGACACTCGGTGTAAGGGGGCGCTAAAGCGCGGTCCCCCACGACGAACTCTGGTTCCTGTTTCCTCGGAGACAGTTTGGTTCTACGCTGTAGAGGTATGTCACGGCCTTCGGTGATCCAGACGAAGGAGGTTAAGTTATGGGAATCTACAGCCGATACATCGGCCCCCGCCTGGTGACGTGCCTATGCGGGCAAAACGACATTGCGCTTGAGCGGCAAAAAGTCGTGCCGCAGGCACAAGGCATCGTGCTCGAAATCGGGATCGGACCGGGCCTCAATCTCCAATACTACAATCCCGATCACGTCACGCAGGTGATTGGCGTCGATCCGTCGAGAAGCTTTCTGGCGCTCGGCGCAGACCGGCACGCATCATCGCGCGTTCCGCTTAAAATCGTGGAAGCACCGGCCGAAGACCTGCCAATTGCCGATGCGCTCATCGACACCGCGGTCATCACCTACACTTTGTGCTCGGTTGACGATCCGTTCGCGGTATTGCGCGAGGTTAAGCGTGTGCTGAAGCCGGGCGGCCGCGCTCTATTCCTCGAACACGGCCTCTCGACCGACGCGCCCGTCGCCGCATGGCAGCAAAGGATCAATCCGATCTGGCGTCGGCTGGCGGTCGGCTGCAACCTCAACCGGCCTGTCACGCAACTCTTCGAAGATACCGGTTTCCGCGTGACCAAGGCCGAGCACTACTACCTCGAAGGCAAACCGAAAGCCGTTGGCTACATCAGCACCGGCGAAGCAATCGCCGCCGCATAACGTGGCGCTCCAAGGAAACGACGCGCGGGATCAGGTCACCCGCGCGTCTCTCAGGCCTCCCCGGATATTGATTTGGCACTGCCGCCCGACCAGTCGACCCTGAGCGTCGCGAACATCACGATCGTCATGGCGGCAAATCCGAGCAACGCGCCCGCCAGCAGGGCGTAATCTTCAAGCTGCAGGATGATGTAGAGCAGCAGGTACGTCACCAAGAACACGCCGAGCATGATGTAGCCGACGCGCTTGTCGCGCACGACTTGGCCGATGTAGAGAGCGAGCATCAGACCCGTCGCAAGCGATGCCACGAGATACGCGGCCGCAAACCCGATGTGCTCGGCAAGCGACAGCAGCAGAACGTAGAAAAACACCAGTGCTATGCCGGTGAATAGGTACTGGACCGGATGCACCGGCTTGCCGTTGATGAGTTCGGTGCAGAATACCGCCATGAACGCGAGAACCAGGAACAGCACGCCGTATTTCGTCGCCCGATCAACAAGAGCATAGAAATCGACCGGTGAAATCATCTGCACGCCGAACGAATGCGGCGTGAGCCGCTCAATTCCCGCTTCACTGTCGATCCAGGCTTCCGGTACGCTGCGCGCCAAGTGCGGGATGCTCCATCTCGCCGAGAAACCCGCATCCGTGACTTGCCGCTCATCCGGCAGGAACGCGCCATCGAAGCTCGGATGTGGCCAGTCCGAATTGAGGCCCACCGTCGTCGTCTTGGCGACCGGCGCGAGACTGAGAGAAACCGAGCCATTGACCGCGATATCGATGTCGAAGTCAAACCCCGACAATTGCGTAGCGGCATCCGAAAGGACCGTCGGCCCCGCGTCCGCCAGACGCGCGTGGATGCCGGTCGCGTTTGTCGTGCGCAGGCCGAGACTGGGCGCGAACGACACGTCTTTCGCACCGGCAATTTTCAGGACCGCCGCGTTCTTCAGGCCCGACACACCCGATATGCCGAGCACCAGTGCCGCGTCGCGCCAGCGGACATTTGCGCCATCTTCGGCGATTTCGGAGACGCGGGGCGCTTCGAAGCGGCCGGTAAGCTTGAGCTTCGAGGAGTACACAGGAACCTCGAAGATCGAGCGGCGAAGCGATTTTGCCGCGACGTCTCCCGTGACCTCAAGCCGTTCGGGCGTGAATACGGCGCGTCGCTCGACGATCTGCACGATGACCTTGTCACCCTGGGTGCTCTCGACCCGCACGCTATAGGGCACGATGACGAAAGGTCCCGTGATTTGCTGCGGCGGCCCCCAGATGCGCCCGACTTCACCGCGAACTTCCATTGCTCGAACTTCGCGTTCGTTGATCAGGCCATAGACGATCGCCAGCGGAATAAGCAGCACCAGGATCAGCAGGCCAATCAGCATCAACTTGAATGCTGGGCTACGCCCCCAGCGCGCAACGGTATCGAAAAATCGGGTCACGGCTTTTCCCGCAATGAAATATGGCTCTGCCGGTTAGACGCCCGAGGCGACAAATCATTGGCCAATTGTGGGAGAATTCGCGTCGGACCCCGCCAGAGCGTGGGCGCAACCGGTTGCAACGACCTGTGTCGGATGTCCTGTGGTTGTTGAGAGCACGGCGCGCGGTCAGGTTATGCGATCGTAAGGTCTGGCAAATGCCACGATGGCCGGTCTACATCATGCGCCGATTGTACCCCTCCCCAGGCCACGCTTCCGATGACCCGCAGCTCTGTCAACCGCACGCTCACGAGACTCTACTGGCTGCTATTCCTCGTGCTCGCCGCGCTGCTCGCCGCCAAGTTCGCCGACGACATCCCCGGTGTTCCGGTTATCGTCTCGAACATCGCTGGTCAGTTTTATGAATTTATGCGTGACATGTCGCTTCTGATTGCGACGGGCGGCGTCGCCTACCTTTCGAATATCTTTCAGAAGCGCTCGAAATTCGTCGAAAGCCTGGAAGAGGAATGGCGCAACATCGTACGCACGAAATCCGCGCTGCTGACGTTCTGCGAAAAGCCGTACCTCTCGACCGACGACTATCTCGCGGCCTTCAGCCGGATCAGCGAAACAATCGACACGATGCGCATCGTCTACCGCAACAGCGGCGAAACGGACACGCTCGTCGGACTCTACCCGTTCGCCCCGCTGCACGACATGCGCCGGGTATTGCAAACGCTCGACCCACGCCATAACGCAGATGCCACGCCCGACAAACGCAAGCTCGTACACGATACGATCCTTCAGTCGTTCTACGCTTTGCGTGAGACATTCCTGGAAGAGCTGGACCTTGAGGAGCCATCGCATCCTCTGCTCATCTCGGGCGCCCGTCGCCTGAAGGAGACCGGTGCCGATATCGCGGCCCGCGTCCAACAGGACTACCAGAAGAAGAAGCTCAATCGTACGCCCGTACAGCGTCCGGATATCGACGCACTGCTCGCCGAGCTGCGCGAGCGCGAAAAAGACCCGAACGGCGCCTCCACTCAGGCCCGCTGATCAGCCACGCTGCCCGCTCGTATAGATTGGCTTGGCACGCTCCGTTTCGACCCTTCTGACCGCCACGTTCGGCGCTTCGAGCGCCGCATACGCGGCGTTGATCCGGCGTGCCATCGCCGCTAGGTATTCGCTGACCTCCGCCGGCAGGCTGACGCCTGCAAATCGGTCAGGGTGATAGGTTTTGGAAAGCGTGACATAGGCGGCGCGAATGGCCTCAAACGGGTCGTCGGACCTGACCCCGAGCACGTGATAGGGGTCGAAGATATCGCCGTCGCGAACCCGCGCTTTCAAACCATTCGCGGAAGGAACGGCGACGATCCGAATGGTCGCGATCGTCGCTTTCGCAACCAATGAACGCGCCCCTCCATACGTTTCGAAATCGAGGAACTGCGTATCGCCGTTGAGTACGTCATACACCGAGCGGCCGGAATTGACGATGAATCGCCCCCGCACCAGGCTACCGTCCGTCAGCGTGATCTCTGCCGGCACAGCCGTCAGCTGAGCGCTGTTATCGATTTTGTTGCGTTCAAACATGAAAAATGAACTCACCGCGCCTGATATGTTCCGCATTGGGACGCTAATCAGCCCCTTCAACACCATCGCAAGAGCCATGCAAAACACGCCGAGCGCGTTGCGGATCGATTTAGCCGCAGTATTTCTCGTTAACGCCGCTCTGGCCCAGCCTACCCCCTCGTGCTACGTCGCGACTAAATTCCGCACCGCACAAGCGGCGCGATGATGAAACCCTTCGAGCTCGAAACGATGACCCTTCGCAACATTGCGATTATTGCGCACGTCGACCACGGCAAGACCACGCTCGTCGATGAGCTTCTGAAGCAATCCGGCGCTTTCCGCGAAAACCAGAAGGTCGCGGAGCGCGCAATGGATTCAAACGATCTCGAACGCGAGCGCGGCATCACCATCCTCGCCAAGTGCACGAGCGTCGTCTGGAAGGGCACGCGCATCAATATCGTGGACACACCAGGCCACGCCGACTTCGGCGGCGAAGTCGAGCGCATCTTGAACATGGTCGACGGCGTCGTGGTGCTGGTCGACGCATCCGAAGGCCCGCTTCCGCAGACCAAGTTCGTGGTCTCCAAGGCGCTGAAGCGCGGCATCCGGCCCATCGTTGCCATCAACAAGATCGATCGGCCGGATGAGCGCCACCTCGACGTGCTCAACGAAATCTTCGACCTCTTCGCCAACCTCGACGCCACCGACGAGCAGCTCGACTTCCCCGTGCTCTACGGATCAGGCCGCAACGGCTGGATGGCGCTCGATCCCGCCGGCCCGCAGGAAAGCCTGGCGCCGATGTTCGATCTGATCGTCGCGCACGTGCCGTCGCCGACGGTCGAGGACGGACCCTTCACGATGCTGGCGACGACGCTCGAAGCGGATCCCTTCCTAGGCCGCATCCTGACGGGGCGCATATCGTCCGGTGCGGTGAAACCGAATCAGCCGATTAAAGCGCTCTCGCGCGACGGCAAGCTGGTCGAACAATTCCGCGTTCAGAAGGTGCTCGCTTTCCGCGGTCTCGAGCGTACCGCGGTTGACGTTGGCGAAGCCGGCGACATCGTTGCACTTGCCGGCATGAGCGACGCCACCGTCGCGGACACACTGTGCGATCCCACGATCGAAAGCCCGCTACCCGCTCAACCCATCGATCCGCCAACGTTGTCGATGACCTTCCGCATCAACGACGGCCCCTTCGCGGGCCAGGAAGGCGACAAAGTCCAAAGCCGCGTCATCCGCGATCGACTGCTGAAAGAGGCGGAGCGCAACATCGCCATCCGCGTTGAAGAAAACGATGACAAAGACAGCTTTACCGTGTCCGGCCGTGGCGAACTTCAGCTCGCCATCCTGATCGAGAACATGCGCCGCGAAGGCTTTGAGCTGACCGTCTCGCGTCCGAAGGTCGTGATCAAGACTGATGATAGCGGCCAAAAGCTCGAACCGATCGAGGAAGTCATCATCGACGTCGATGACAACCATACCGGCGTGATCGTCTCCAAGTTGTCGGAGCGCAAGGGCGAGTTGCTCGAAATGCGTCCCTCGGGCGGCGGGCGCACCCGCATGGTCCTGAACGTCCCGACGCGCGGCCTGCTCGGCTATCAGTCGGAACTTCTCTCCGACACGCGTGGCACTGCGGTGATGAACAAGCTCTTCAACAGCTACGTTCCGTTCAAAGGAGACATACCGGGCCGTCGAACCGGCGTGCTGATCTCCAACAGCACGGGCGAGGCCGTCGCCTATGCGATCTACAACCTCCAAGACCGCGGACCGTTCATGATCAATCCGCAGGAACGCGTCTATGAAGGCATGATCGTCGGCGAACACACGCGCGACAACGACCTTGAGGTCAACGTTCTGAAGGGCAAAAAGCTCACGAACGTGCGTGCGTCCGGCAAGGACGACAACATCCTCCTGACACCTCCGATGAAGCTCACGCTCGAAAAGGCCATGAGCTACATCACCGACGAAGAACTCGTCGAGGTAACGCCGAAGTCCATCCGCTTGCGCAAGCGATGGCTCGACCCGAACGAGCGCAAGCGGCAGGAGCGCAAGCGCGAGGCTGAGCGCGAAGCGGGCGCGGCCTAAGAAAGGCAGTCACGCCGCTGTGACAAAAGGGATTTGGGAATTTTTCCCGTCTTGCGCAGTGCAAAATTCCGCTCAATTTCTAATCAGTCTCGTACGAAGTTCCAATTCCCTAGACTAAGGAGCTATCCATGAAGCGTTTCGCTATCGTCGCGCTTTCCGCGGCCCTTTTCGCAGCGCCGGCTTTTGCTGACGGCGAGCTTTCCGCAGAGGAAGCCGAGAAAGCCAAAGCCGCAGCCGCGGCTTGGGGCTGCGAAGGCGGCAAGTGGGAGAAGGAAACCGAAGCAACCGGCCTCTACGAGCTTGACGACGCCAAGTGCAAGGACGGCTCGAACTACGACTTGAAGTTCGACAAGGACTACAAGTTGATGGCCATCATTCGCGACTAACGCGATCTGAGCGCTGCGACCGAATTTAGGCCCGCTGTTCAAAACAGCGGGCCTTTTTATGTCCGCCCGTTCGACCGCGTCGTTTTCCTCCTGACAACGCCTGCAATCCACAAACCAGCGTTGCGCCCGCTACCGGTATCTGTCAGCCCTGCGCAGCGGCACGCGACCAACATTGGGTGAGGGCGCCTGTGAAGGGAATTTGATGGCAGCCAGCAATGAAAATGCGCCAGCAATGATGGAAGCACCGGGCGTCTGGGGCGCCGGCGTCACGCCGACGCCAGCCTTCGAGCGCGCCGTCGATTTTGTGGTGGAAGGCGACGGCCATTTGTTTGTCACGGGCCGGGCCGGAACCGGTAAATCGACACTTCTGCGCGCGATAAAAGATGCGGTCGCCGACGCCGCCGTTATCGTGGCACCGACTGGTCTTGCCGCCATCAACGTCGGTGGCCAGACCATTCACTCCTTTTTCGGATTTCCCCCGCGCCTGCTTCAGGCCGACGACATCAAGCGGTCCCGCAATGGACGCGTGATGCGCAAACTCAAATATCTGATTATCGACGAAGTCTCGATGGTGCGCTCCGATCTGATGTGGGCGATCGACCATGCGCTGCGCGTAAACCGCGGCCGGCCGCGCGAACCTTTCGGCGGCGTTCGGCTTCTACTGTTCGGCGACTTGCACCAGTTGCCGCCGGTTATCCAGGAGCAGCAGGTCGCCAGCCATCTCTACGACACCCACGGCGGACCTTATTTCTATTCCGTTTCGTCCTTGCGCGACGGGACCGGAACCTCGCTCATCGAACTCGATCAGGTCTTTCGCCAGACCGACGATGACCTGATCGCGGTGCTGAACAAGATCCGCGAAGGCTTGGTGACGCGAGAGGACCTTGTCTCGCTCAACGAGCGCGTCAGCCCCATCCGTACGCTCGCCGAAGGCGAGCCGTTCGTAATCCTCACACCCACCAACGCAGCCGCCAAGCGCATAAATTCGGCCTATCTCGATGCCCTGCCCGGCGACGCCACGCGCTTTGCCGCTGCAGTCTCGGGCGACTTCAACGAGAATGTTCAACCAGCCGACGCAGCCCTTGATCTCAAAGTCGGCGCCAAGGTCATGATGCTGCGCAACGACTCGGAAAAGCGATGGGTGAACGGCTCGATCGGACGCGTCACACGTTTGACGGAAAAGAGAGTGTGGGTCGAAATCGCGGGTCGAGAATTCGAAGTCGAACCGGCAGCATGGGAACACCGCCGCTACGCTTTTGATCAGGAAGCCGCCAAAATCGTTGAGACTGTTGCGGGCACTTTCAAGCAGTTTCCGTTGCGGCTCGCTTGGGCGCTCACGATTCACAAGGCGCAGGGGCTGACGCTCGAAAAGGTGTATGTTGACCTGGGCCGCGGCACCTTTGCCCATGGTCAAACCTACGTTGCGCTCTCGCGCTGCAGAACGCTCGAAGGCCTGGCTCTCGCAAGAAGCTTGACGCCGTCTGACGTGTTGTTCGACCCCGCCGCACTCGGTTACCGTGACGTTTTTGAGCCGCTCGCAGCCGTTTAAACCGCCAATTAATCGCCAAGCCCATGGTGCGGCACGGCAAAATTATTGTTGTATCAAGAACCGATAGCGCTCAAAATTAACCCTGGGTACCGAGACGATCTCGGCGAAATCAGTCGACCTGCGTCAAACTTGGTCACAGTGCAGAGCAAAAATCATGTTGCACTGCACAACGGCACTGCTTATATATCGTTCGTCAAGCCGATACCGCGGGCACTGATCCCGCCTACAGGATTTTAGGAGCGACCCCAATGAGCGATGCTTTCACACGTCAGGTACAGGACTTTACGCGGCAAGCCCAAGAGATGTTCACCGCTGGCAAAGATGCCAAGCTGCCGGAAAACTTCTCTGCATTTGCCGAAGACGCAGTCGCCAAGTCGCGCGACGCGTACCACAAGTTTACCGCCATCGCTAAGGACAACGCGAAGGTTGCCGAGGAGGTCATGCTGACCACCCAGGCAGGCGCAAAGTCGATCGGCGAAAAGATTATCGCCAACACGCTCGCCAACACGGAAGCCGCTTTCGAGGCCGCCCAGGCGATCGCTCGCGCCCGCACCCTCCCCGAGATCGCGCGCCTTCAGGCCAACTACTGGCAGCAGCAGTTCGCTGTCGCCGGCACGCAGTCGAAGGAACTCTTCGAACTGTCGAGCAAAGTTGCGAAGCAGACGCTCGAGACGGTCGGTTCTGCAACGACGAAGTCGTTTGAGCAGTTCAAGAACGTCGGCTGAATTTGGCCGTTGACCTTCGCTGATCGTATTTTCGATCAGCCACAATCGGGGTAGCTTGATAGCAAGGCGCGCCATACGCATGTGGCGCGCCTTATTCATTCATAAGTTCCGAGTTTGGAGCGCGATTTCGCCGCGTTTGGTGCTATGCTCGCGCTATGGTTACGCGTAGCTCCAGTATCACCGTTCGCAAAGCTCGCCCTTCGGATGCGCCGGCTTTGACCGCGGTTTACCGTGAGAGCTGGAGTGCCGCATATCTCGGTATCATTCCCGCAATGGTGCTTCGGCGGGCCGTGCGCCGCCGCGACGAGGCTTGGTGGCAGCGCACCATTAAGACAGAGTCGCACTTGCTGGTGCTCGATGTCGACGGTGCCGTGGTCGGCTACGCCACCTGTGGTGTTGCCCGCAGTTCCCCGCGCCAGACCGGCGAAATCTACGAACTATACGTTACGCCGCTCTATCAAGGACTTGGCCTCGGCGAGTACCTTTTCGAAGCCTGCCGCGGAATTCTCGACAGAATGGGTCTGCGTTATATGATCGTCTGGGCACTGACAGAGAACGCGCAGGCGGCCGAATTCTACAAGCGCCGCGGCGGCCAGCCCTTGGCGCGCACACGCGAGCGCATGGGCGGCGCCACACTCGAAAAGGTCGCCTTCGTCTGGTGACCGCGTATCCGCCGCGGCTGAAACGACGACGATAAGGATCACCGCCGAAAGGTGCGTTGTGCGCCGGCTGTTTCCGCGCCATGACTCCCAGAATAAAGCCCATCCTTCAAGGAAAGCCTCATGCGTCTGGACGCCATAAAACCCGGAACCAATCCGCCGGCAGACATCAACGTTGTGATCGAAGTCCCGGTCGGCGGCGAACCAATCAAATACGAAATGGACAAAGCCTCGGGCGCCCTGTTCGTCGACCGCTTCCTCTATACGCCTATGCGCTATCCGGGAAACTACGGCTTCGTTCCCCATACGCTATCGCGTGACGGCGACCCGATCGACGTTCTCGTCTGTAACACACGCGCAATCATACCCGGCGGCGTCATCAGCTGCCGCCCGGTCGGCGTCCTGGTGATGGAGGACGACGGCGGTGGCGACGAAAAAATCATCGCCGTGCCGACGAGCAAATTGACGAAGAGGTACGACTCGGTTCGCACGTATACCGACCTTCCGAAGATCACCCTTGAGCAGGTCGAACACTTCTTCGCCCACTACAAGGACCTTGAGCCTGGAAAATGGGTCAAGATTGACCATTGGGGACATGTAGAAGAGGCGATGCAGCTCATCAGTGAAGCGATTGAGCGCGCCGCCGGCAAATCTGCCGCCTGATCGGCATCGCGATTTGTCCGTTCACCAAAGCCGGATTTCTCTGGCTTCGCACTTCCGCTTGCCAAATGCGGTTGCTATATCCCGCGCGCCGACGCGTTGTTCCCGTCGGCGTTGGGAGAAGCGATGAAGATTGCCGTGATGGGCGCTGCCGGCCGCATGGGCCGGGAACTTGTGCGCGCCATTGCGTCGGCGCCCGGATGCATCGTTTCAGGCGGCACCGAAGCGTCCGGCAATCCGTGCGTCGGGCGTGACATTGGCGAAGTAGCTGGCATCGAGCCCACGGGCACCCGCATCAGCGATGACGCAGCCTCGGTCATTGCCGGCGCCGACGCCATTCTCGATTTCACTTCGCCAAAGGCGACGGTCGATTTTTCGCGCTTGGCGGCCAAAGCGCGCGCCGTGCATGTCATCGGCACCACCGGGTTCGACGCCGCCACCGAAGCCGCGATAGCGGACGCTGCGACGAAGACAGTCGTTATCAAGGCCGGGAACATGAGCCTCGGCGTCAACCTTCTGGTCGAGCTGACGCGCAAGGTGGCCGCCGCCCTCGGACCCGACTACGACATCGAAATCCTCGAAATGCACCATCGCATGAAAGTCGACGCGCCGTCAGGAACCGCGCTGATGCTCGGCAACGCCGCAGCCGACGGTCGCAGCGTTAACCTCGACCGCGCGGCCGTCCGCGTCCGCGATGGCCACACCGGACCGCGCGGCGAAGGTGACATCGGCTTTGCCACTCTGCGCGGTGGCAATGTCGTCGGCGATCACACGGTGATCTTTGCCGGCGACGGCGAGCGCATTGAGCTGACTCACAGGGCAACAGACCGTGGCATATTCGCAAGAGGCGCCGTTAAGGCCGCGATTTGGGGAAAAGGCCGCGCGCCGGGGCTCTATTCGATGGCCGATGTCCTCGGTATTTGATCGACAGGCAGCTTGGAGCGTACCGACGACGTCATGACCGACGCCCTGACCGACAACGTCCTTGTTCTCGTCCGCCACGGCGAAAGCGAATGGAACCGGCTCAACCTATTTACGGGCTGGCGAAATCCGGACCTTACCGAAAAAGGCCTCATCGAGGCGCGTGTCGCGGGCCGCATGATCCGCGATCATAAGATTAAATTCGACATCGCCTTCACCAGCGGCCTGAAACGCGCCCAGCACACCCTCGATATCATCCTTGCCGAACTCAACCAGCCCGATGTCCCAATCGTGCGCGACATCGCCCTGAATGAACGCGACTACGGCGAGTTGTCCGGGCTCAATAAGGATGAAGCACGCCAAAAGTGGGGGGAAGAACAGGTTCTGGACTGGCGACGTTCATTTGACATCCCCCCGCCCGGCGGCGAAAGCCTGAAAGACACGCTCGCGCGCGTTCGGCCCTATTACGAAAGCGCCATCTGGCCCCAGATGTCGCAAGGAAAGAACGTCATCATCGCAGCGCACGGCAACTCGCTGCGCGCACTAATCATGACGCTGGAAGGTCTATCGAAGGATGAGATCCTACAGCGCGAACTTGCCACCGGCGCGCCGATACTCTATCGCCTCGGCGCCGACGGCCGCTCCATCGACCGCAAGGACCTGCTGCCGCCGCGTTCGCTTGCCGCGCCCCCCGAAGACAGGATCATGTAGCCGGCCCTCAGGGCCAATCCCAGAGGGGCAAGAATGGCGTTCGACGACATTCCCAGAAGTGAGGACGCCAAGACCGGCCGGCGCGAACGCCTGATCGGTGCCTACATCGGTATACTCGCTGTACTGCTCGCAGTTTGCAGCCTCGGCGGAGGCAACGCCGCGCAAGACGCGACGCTCAATACCATTCAAGCATCCAATATCTGGGCCTTCTTCCAGGCCAAGAACATTCGCCGCCAAGCCTATCGTCTGCAGGCGGCCGAGTTCGAGGCGGCGCTCGCCGCGCAGCCGAACATGCCCGAGGAAGCACGTAAGTTGCTGCAAGCCAAGATCGATGAATACAAGGCGCAAGACAAGCGGCTGACGAGCGAACCCGAAAAGAACGAAGGCATCGAAGAACTTTCCAAGCGCGGTCGCGAACTCGAGGCCGCTCGCGACGAAGCGCTGAAACGCAACCCCTATTTCGACTATGGCCAAGCGTTATTGCAGATTGCGATCGTGCTCGCATCGGTGGCCATCATAGCCGGCGGCAACGCGCTTCTGGCGGCCAGCGGCCTCGTCGGACTGCTCGGAATTGCCGCGACGGTCGGCGGCTTCACGTTGGCTTTTCCGCTTCCATTCGCAAGCTAGGCTAGGGCACCTCTGTCGAGGCAATACTGGTCGCGATAACGGCGCCGTCGCGAATAAGCTCGACGCGTCCGTCATAGCGCCCACTTGGCCAGGGCGCGTCGACGCGCTTCTTTCCCGCATAGGAAACGAAGGTCGCCTTGTTTCGGTCGAGCGGCGGCGAAACCTGATCGATGATACTGCCACCAGGTCCGGAGGCCACAAGCCGGACGACATCGCCTTTGATCAGATTGACGAAGCGGCCAAAGATCAGCACCGCCGGTGAGCTGCTCGTCAGAGGTGCGACCGCCCGATGATCCTTCTCAAGCACATTGTGGTCGGGTGGTGCGCCCGCAAACGCGGTCATGATGATCTCGCCATTCCGATAGGGAAATGCTGTCACTGCAGCGGGCTCCCATAGTCCGGGCCCCGTAGCATCGCGCTGGCAGGATCCATCGTCCGACGCGGGCAAGAAGGGATCGATGACCTTGCCATCGTGCCGTACCGACAAATGCACGTGTGCAAAGTCGGCCGCGCCCGAATAGCCGACCTCGCCGAGCTTCATGCCGCGTTTGACCGACTGTCCCTTGCTTACGACGATGCTTCCAAGCTTCATGTGGCAGTACTGCGTTTCCCAACCCCCGCCATGGTCGAGAACAACCCCGTTGCCGCACTCCCTGCCTTTGACCTCGCTCTTGGCGGATTCCTTCAGAAAAACATCCCGGACACCGTCCCGAAGTCCTTTGACGCTGCCGTCTGCTGCCGCGACCACCGGCACCCCCGCGTTTGCCGCTTCCGCCGACAGAAGCCTGAAG
This sequence comes from uncultured Hyphomicrobium sp., assembly GCA_902825785.1. Taxonomy (GTDB): domain Bacteria; phylum Pseudomonadota; class Alphaproteobacteria; order Rhizobiales; family Hyphomicrobiaceae; genus Hyphomicrobium_B. Next base: position 13,971 of record CADECN010000026.1, read on the forward strand.
TCGACACCGCTGTGCTGGTCATAGGTGGCCGAGCCGCACGCGTAATCCTTAACGCCCGGCCCGCTGTCGAGGTCGACATAGCTTTGAATAAAGCAGGTTGCATGAGGCTCGCAGGTGAGCGGCAGAGACAGCGTCGGCGGATCGTCGCCGTAGGCGGCCGTCGCCGACAGCAGGCAAACGGCGGTTACGGCTTTGAGCGCACGCATCGTTGCCATGAACTACGCTTTCCCATCTGCGCCAAAGTGCCCGCAGCGCGCGGATCGCTTGCCGTGTGTCGGACGAGACGTTAGCACTCCCTCCGATCCGTTTCTTCATCCGACATGCACCGAGACCGTAACGCCATGACGACACACGCCGCCCTGCTTTTGCTGCCTGGTGATGGCATCGGCATTGAGACCATTGCCGAAGTCGAGCGCCTGATCGCGTTCTTCAATGCCAAGAGCAACGCAATAAAGTTCGACGTCGAACGCGATCTCGTTGGCGGCTCAGCCTACGACGCGCACGGTGTGGCCATCACCGATGCCGCCATGGCAAAGGCCGCCAAGGCCGATGCCGTCATTTTCGGTGCCGTGGGCGGTCCCAAATGGGACAAGGTGCCTTACGAGCATCGCCCCGAGGCAGGCCTGCTGCGCCTGCGCAAGGACCTTGACCTGTTCGCGAACTTGCGCCCCGCGATCTGCTACCCGGCCCTGGCCGATGCCTCCAGCTTGAAGCGCGAATTGGTCGAGGGTCTCGACATCATGATCGTTCGCGAACTTACGGGCGGCGTTTATTTCGGCGAGCCTAAGGAGATCGTCACGCTTGAGGACGGCAGCAAGCGCGCCGTCGACACCCAGCTCTACACCTCGCGCGAAATCGATCGCATCGCGCGCGTCGCCTTCGACCTTGCGAGAAAGCGCGGCAACAAGGTGCACTCGGCTGAGAAGCGCAACGTCATGAAGACAGGCATTCTCTGGAACCAGGTCGTTACGGATGTCCATCGCAGCTACGCGCCCGACGTAGCGCTCGAACACATCCTCGCCGACAACTGCGCCATGCAGTTGATCCGCAACCCGAAGCAATTCGACGTCATCGTCACTGACAATCTGTTCGGAGACGTGCTGTCCGATGAAGCCGCGATGATGACCGGGTCCCTTGGCATGTTGCCGTCGGCGTCGCTGGGCGCCCCCGACGCCAAAACCGGGCGCCGCAAGGCGCTTTACGAGCCCGTCCACGGCTCGGCGCCCGACATCGCCGGTAAGGGCCTGGCCAACCCGATTGCAACCATCGCCTCGTTCGCCATGGCCCTTCGCTATTCCTTCGACCTTATCAAGGAAGCCGAACTCGTCGAAAAGGCGATCGCCCGCGTTCTCGACCAGGGTCTGAGAACCGGCGATATCATGCAGGCGGGCATGAAGAACGTCGGTACGAGCGAGATGGGCGCCGCCATCGAAGGTGAGTTGCGCGCGCTCGCGGCCTGAACGCCGCAACGCTTAAGGATGTGTTGACGACAGGGCTGTTACGATCGCCGCCCGCATCGCAAGGCTCGCGCCGGAGCGATTCGGGGTGTCGGCTGCCGGAAACATCTGTGATGGCGGCCGACGTGCAGGGGTACGGCCGCACCGATGACCAGCATCAACGAACTACGCGCGGGTTTGCTCGCACTGGCCAGGCGGTCGGTCAGCATCATGACCGCCTGTAGCAACGAGGAAAGCACCAAGCTGTACCTCGTGTTGCCGTTCTTGAGCCTGCTCGGTTACGATGTCACCGACCCGTATGAAATCCACCCCCAGCGCCCGGCCGGCTTTGATCCGGCTTCCAAAATCAAAACCGACTTCGCCGTGCTCCGAAACGGCACTCCGGTCATCGCTGTCGACTGTCAGACCGCAAGTTCCGCGCTTGCCGAGCATCGTGGCCGCTTGCGCGCCTATTTCAACGCGCTGCCCGACGTAAGGCTCGCCGTTCTGACCAACGGCACGCTCTTCGAACTGTTCGTCGACTCGCAGATATCGGGCGCCATGGATGACGAGCCGTTCCTGACCGTCGATCTTGAAATCATCGCACGCGGCGGCGCCACTGATGAAATCGTCGAGGCGCTGCACGCCGCGACCAAATCAGAATTCGATCCGGAAACGATTGCCGAGGCTGCACACATCCAACTCGTCAAAAAGCGTCTGACGACTTTCTTCGTGGATCAGGCAAAGGGCGTTTCGCCGGACTTTTGCAACTTCGTTCTCGACAGCATCGGCGTCAACGCCACACGCGCCTCCGTGATCGAGCGCTACTATGCGCCGTTGATACGCAACGCGTTCGAGGAAAGCCTTGTCGTACCCATGTTGGAGCGGCTGCGCGTGCCCGGCATCGGGCCTGCGAGCTTTGCAATTCAGCAAACGGGCGGTCGCGCGCAAGAGGCGGCGCGTCGGATTGATATCATCGCCCGCATCCGCCAGCGCCTGGCCTACCTCGCCGATAGCGAGACGATGCTAAATGCCATCGAGAATGTGCGCTGCAAGGACTATGTCGGCAAAATCGCGGTCTACTACGACATGGAGCGCGCCGGCTTCCTGTTCGACTACATCCAAGGTGTGGACGGCTTCGACAAATTCCTCTTTCCGGACCCGATTGGCGAGATCATCACGAACAGGCTGGCGGACATCGATACCGCATTGAAAGTTGTCTTTGGCGCGCGCCTGCGCGAACTGAGCAGGCCGGCCACCCCGTTCAAACTATCCGCGCAAGTCGCGTGAGCCGGTCATACGCTGGCCGCGTCGGCGCAACCGGCTGAACGGCCGGCAAGCGACCCTCGCGCCGTCCAGGCCGGAGGTTCGACGCGATCCTCGGGCGCCCGCGCCTCTGTTCTCGAGCTAAAGTAGAATTCGTAGCAATTCTCGCTCGCACGCATGACGAGGAAACATCCACCCGACGGATCGGCATCATAGATGGTGCACAAAGCCCCGGTCGTCGCCGACCAGCGTCCCGCCGTCGTCAACCCGGGTTCGGAATACTCGACGCGACCGTTGCTGTGATAGTACTCGCTGAATTCGCGGCCGTTGGCATAGTTACCGCGCAACATTGCGCCGGAAAAGAGCGACGCAATCTCACCGCTCGCGAGCCATCCGTCAGCGGCCTGCGTCGGCGACGACAACGCCACGATCGCAATCAAAGCCGTTCGAGCGGCGCACGTGCGGCATCCCGTCATTAGGTGCTTCCTCAGCGAAGCTTCACGATCGACTAGGCCACGCAATTATGGCCGCAAACTGGGGGCTTGGCCTCTGATGCCGTCCGGGACGTATTGGTCCTTGAATCTCGGGGTCCGGCCGCGTAAGTCATCGCCACCGAAAGCGCTTTGCCGCATCGTTCGCGCCGCGCTGCTCGATTTCAAGGACGTTCATCATGGCATACAAGGTCGCAATCGTCGGCGCCACAGGCAACGTTGGCCGCGAAATGCTGAGTGTTCTGGCGGATCGTCGCTTCCCCGCCGACGAGGTCATCCCGCTCGCATCCCGCCGTTCGATCGGCAGGGAAGTATCGTTCGGCGACAAGACATTGAAGTGCCGCGATCTTGAAACCTTTGATTTCAAAGGCATCGACTTCTGCCTGATGTCTGCCGGCTCTGCCGTGTCGAAGGAATGGTCGCCGCGCATCGGTGCCACCGGCTGCGTCGTGATCGACAACTCGTCGTGCTGGCGCTACGACCAGGACGTGCCGCTTGTCGTGCCTGAAGTGAACGCCGACGCGCTGCGCGGCTTTTCCAAGAAGAACATCGTTGCGAACCCGAACTGCTCGACCGCCCAGATGGTTGTCGCACTGAAGCCGTTGCACGACGCCGCAACGATCGAGCGCGTCATCGTCTCGACCTACCAGTCCGTCTCCGGCGCCGGCAAGGACGCGATGGACGAACTGTGGCACCAGACCAAGGGCAAGTATGTTCCCGGCCAGGACGTGGAACCCAAGAAGTTCCCGAAGCAGATCGCCTTCAACTGCATTCCTCACATCGACGTCTTCATGGAAGACGGCTACACGAAAGAGGAATGGAAAATGCTGGCCGAGACCAAGAAGATCCTCGATCCCAAGATCAAGGTCACGGCGACCTGCGTGCGCGTTCCCGTATTTGTCGGTCACAGCGAAGCGGTAAATCTCGAACTCGCAAAGCCTCTGAGCGCCGATGAGGCCCGCGAAATCCTGCGCTCCGCGCCCGGCATCATGGTTGTCGACAAGCGTGAAGCGGGTGGCTACGTCACGCCCGTCGAAGCGGCTGGCGAATACTCGACCTTCGTGTCGCGCATCCGAGAGGACGCGACCGTCGAGAACGGCCTATCGATGTGGATCGTGTCGGACAATCTGTTGAAGGGCGCCGCACTCAATACGGTCCAGATTGCCGAGACGCTCATAAACCAGAGACTGGTGAAGGCCGCCTAAGCGCCAGCCTTACGGAGCCCTGTTTGCCAGCAGGGCTCTAGCGCTTGCCCGCCTGCTCCTTGGCCGCGATCCGGCCAAGCCCCTGCACGATCACGCTCAGATCCTGCAAAAAGCGCTCGCGCTGTGCGGCGGTCAGACTGCCCAGGATGCGCTCATCCACGCGCTTTGCGAGCGGATCCGCGGACTTGAGAACGCGCGCGCCTTCTTCGGTCAACTTCACCGCGTACGCCCGAGCATCTTCACGCGTGCGCCGACGCTGCAGTAGACCCTTCTTCAACATGCGACGTACGATATCGGCGAGAGTGGAACGATCTATCCCCGTGCGCTCAACGAGGTGCGTTTGACTAAGCCCTTCGTTCTGCGAGACGGCTACCAGTACCGCGAATTGTCTGGGAGTCAGTTCGTCAGAGCCGATCTCTGTTTGGAACGCCTCCGCCGCACATTGTCCGGCGCGATGCAGAAGGTGTAGCGGCGACCGATCGAGCCGGTTCTGCGCATTGTCACGGGGCACGGCATCTCTCCGACGAGACTTGGCCGCAAGCGCCCAATATTGCATCATCAGTCAACGCTGATGCTTTCATAGCCATGGGTATCTTCCTGAGCGCAACGCTCCAGATGGGTAGGCTGAATATTCGTGACAAGAAACACGGCCCGCGCGCGCGGTCCAGCATTTTCAAGTTGCGCGCAAAAAAAATTCTTTCGATAACTGCAGAAGTTGTGACGTGCACTGACTTCTTACTTATCGCGCATAGTTTGAACTGTCCGGCCCGCGACTAAACCTGCTGGTTGCCGAGCTCATACTTCTTCAGCAACCCGATCTGAGACAGTGCGAATACGAAGGTGAGCGGCATAATGCCGAAGACCTTGAACGTGACCCAAGTGTCCGTCGGAAAATTGCGCCAAATCAATTCGTTAAGAAGAGCGAGAACAAAAAAGAATAGGGCCCAGCGCACGGTCAGCTTGCGCCAGCCCTCCTCCATGAGCTGCATGACATCGCCGAAAACCAGCTTCAGCAGGATCTTATCGAACAGCAGGCCGCCCAAAAGTATAAGACCGAACAACGTATTGAGGATTGTCGGCTTCATCTTGATGAAGAGGTCGTCCTGCAACCACAACGTCAGTCCGCCGAACGCCAGCACAAAAGCACCGGAAACAAGCGGCATCGTCGGTATTCGACCGAGAACCGCGCGCGACACGATCAGTGAAAGGATCGTCGCGACCATGAACGCGCCGGTACCCCAGAAGATCGCTTGCTTCGGGTCGGCCAGATGCTTGCCGGCCTGCCAGTTGGTCAGGAAGAATATCAGTAGGGGGCCGAATTCAACCGCAAGCTTGATCGCCTGACGTTTGTCGAACTGCGGTCCGGCATCGCCGCTCACCGGCATCTGCTGGTCAGACATCCTCGAACTCCCGCTACTCGTGAACCGGATCCGGCAGCCGATACTTGTGCATGAGCCGCGTCAATGCCCACGCGTATAGCCCGGTGACTGGAAGCACAATCGCGATCTTGAACAGTATCCAAACGTTCACGCCGGTCATCTGCTGGCCGAGTATGCTGTAGATGTGATCCTCGACGAAAGTCTGACGGACATATTCATTCGCCGCTGCTGTCGCGAAGAAGAAAATCGCAAAACTCCAGGTAAACCGGTTCCAGCCCTCATCCGTGTAGTGAAACGTCTTGTCGAAGACATACTTGAAGAAGTTCCTTTTCATATAGAGCCCGACGATCAGGAACAGCCCAAAGAGCGCATTGAAAATCGTAACCTTGATCTGCACCCACATCGGATCGCCGCTGACGAGCGTAAGCGCACCGAACACGATCGTCACCGTCGAGGCGATGAGTGGAAAAATGGGCGGGCGGTGGAACACGTAGAACATGACTGCGATCGCCATGGCGGTCGTGATCATCAGAGCCCACGTCCCGGCATTTATGCCGTACATGGCATTCACGACGAACATCGTCACGAGCGGGCCGAACTCGCTCAGGATGTTGATGGTCTGTTCGGCGTTGAACGGAAAGAGGCGTTTGCGGGGGCTCATGTTGGCTCGATAACCCTTGGATCTTCAATGTTCGTTGGCGCGCGTTGTTCGTGACTGCCTCACCGCTCAGTGGTCGGCAATGGCGCGTGCGTAATCCTTGGCAGAGAATGATTGCAGGTCGTCGACACCCTCGCCGACCCCGATGGCGTGCACGGGAAGGCCGTGCCTGGCGGCAATGGCGACCAGGATGCCGCCGCGCGCGGTTCCGTCGAGCTTCGTCATGATGAGGCCGGTGACGCCCGCG
>CADECN010000027.1:0-15089 GCA_902825785.1 uncultured Hyphomicrobium sp.
CTCGTCATTCACCGCATCGGGACCCTTCTCCCCGGCGACAACATCGTGCTCGTGGTCGCATGTGCCCCCCATCGTCGCGCGGCCTTCGACGCGTGCGGATTTCTTATGGATTTTCTGAAGACCAGGGCTCCTTTCTGGAAAAAGGAGCGCATAGAAGGCGAAACCGAAAGCTGGGTCGAAGCGCGAGACGCCGATGACCACTCGGCCGACCGCTGGCTTTAACGATCGCTTAACCCTCGCCCCGCGATAACCATACCGAAGCCCTGGGCATTCCGACAAAATGCCACTTTCCCAGGGCATAAGATCTTTGCCGGCGCTTCGATCACGGGGCTGCGCCGACGGGGGTTTCTGGGTGACGAGTGTAAACGCAATGCGCGCGCTTTTACGCGTGGTGGTGGCAGCCGCAGCGGCCGCCTGCCTGAGCCTGCCCGTATCCGCGGCCGACGCGACGCTCGCGACGCAGGCCGCCGTTACCCTTCATGCGCCCGGCGCACCTGCGAACTCAACCGAACCGAACCGCACCCGTTTCGTGATCGGCCTTGATCGCAAGGTCGAATACGACGTCTTTACGCTACCCAACCCCAACCGCATCGTCATAGAGCTGCCCGATATTCCGCTCCGTCTCCCGGACATGCCCAGCGGCAAAGGCAACGGGCTGATTGAAGCCGTGCGCGGCGGCATCGCCGCCCCCGGCAAGACGCGCGTGGTCATACGCGTGAAGCAGCCGGTCATCGTGGAAAAGGAAACGCTCGAGAAGTCGGTCGGCAACCAGTATCATCTCGCGCTCGATATCGTTCCGTTTAACGCCGCCATGAAGGACGACGGCAAAGGCCTCGGGGTCGAACCCGCGAGCCTGGGCGGCTTCGCCATCCAGCCGCCTACTCCGAAACTCGCCGAAAGCCCGAAAGCACGCGCAGCCAAGGCATTCAAGCCCGTCATCGTGCTCGACCCGGGTCATGGCGGCATGGATACCGGCGCGATGAAGAACGGGACGGTCGAGAAGGATGTCGTCCTCGCATTCGGCCGCGTCCTCAAAGAACAGCTCGAGAAGACAGGTCGCTATCGGGTCATCATGACGCGCGACCGTGACGAGTTCATCGAACTCGACGAGCGCCGCGCCTTCGCAGAACGCCATCGCGCCAATCTGTTCATCGCCATTCATGCCGACTACGCCCAGACACGCGCGCGCGGCGCCACAATTTTCACGTTGCGGGATCGCGTTGCAACCGACCTCAAGCGATCTGCCCAGGGGTCGGCAAGCAGCCGCGTTCTTTCGGCGGACGAGGTCGATACCGTGCGCAAAGCCAGCGGCGATGTCGACACGGTCAGGAGCATCCTCTCCGATCTCGCCCAGCGCGATGTCGAACTTACACAAGAGCGCACGAACGTTTTCGCAAAATCCGTCATCGAAACGATGAGCGAGCACACGTTGATGCGCAGCGAGCCCGACCAGCAGGCCGCCTTCCGCGTTCTGAAGACAGCGCAATTCCCGTCCGTACTGATCGAACTCGCGTACGTCTCCAATCGCGAGGACGCCTCCAATCTTAAATCGGACGAATGGCGCGGCCGCGTGTCGGAATCGATCGTGACCGCCGTCGAGAACTATTTTTCCAATCAGCTCGCGCGCCTGCCGATGTAGCCGCCGCGGGCTCGTCCAATCTCCGAAACGGCAAGAGGCCGGCTCGATTGAGCCGGCCTCTTGATTTTCGGCGTGGCCCAGGACCGTCGCACCGGTCCCGGACAGCTACCCAGTTAAGACCTACATGGAGGATGATTTTGGTGATGTCGCCAGAGTAGAAACAACCAGCGTGAATTCAAATGACGGTCGTGCAACGCACGGCATGGTCGAGACGCCCTGGCTGATCGCGGACAGGGATTCCGTATGGAGCAATCCAGCTTCAAGTACGCCGGACTGCCGGCCCAGAGGGACGGGTACCACTCGCGCCAACGCAGACGACGACCTGGCGAACGGGATCTCCAGCCCCGGGGCAGAAGTCGAAATCGCGGTTGGTGTCGTGCGGGAAGGTTTGGATCGGCCCGCAAGGTGATTGAGCCTGGACCGAACAACGCTCCCTCGGGCAGCCCTATCCACCGCTGCCACGCGCCGTTCTAAGCCATCTGCCGATCCGTTCTTGGATCGGTCCAGAGAAGAAAAGGGCATCGACCCTTGGTTTCTCGCTCTGACGCTCGCACTAGGTTGCATAAACGACCAGCAATGCTGGCCGATACGCAACGCCTCACAACTCCAACTCTACTTGATTCGTTTGACGATTCGTCAGAGCTGCAACATAGGCTGGCGGAACGATCACACGGACCTGCGGTCCCTCAGCGCGAACGGTGAGCGGTGACACGCCTGCCTCGTCGCCATCTATCTGCAGCGGCGTTGCGACCCGATGACCGATGCGCGCCTCGCGCGCCGCGAGCACGCTGACGAAACGCGGCCGGTTCTCGGAGGTCAGCCGCCGCCGCGCCAGCCACACCGCAGCTTGCGCAAGTTCCGACCGTGACCGTGCCGCGACCACGACGGCTATGAGGCGGCCCGCGCCAAGCCAGGTGTGCGGCGTCAGTTCGAATGACCCGCCGTAGCGGCTCACCAGCGTCAGGACGACCCAGCTCGCCTGGAAGGTCCGGCCATCGATCTCGACGTCGAACATCTGCGGCGCGGACCTCAACGTGCGCACAACGGGCCGCGCGTACGCAGCCCGGCCGACGAGCCGTTTCATGTTGTAGTCCAGGTTGGACACGATGTGGGCGTCAAAACCGGCGCCAGCCATTAGGAAGAACGGCGCGTCCTGAGCCATGCCTCCGTACGCAGTGACCTCCGCCCCATAGAGTAGCGTTTGCGCGACCGGCTCGGCACGCCGCCTGAGCCCGATTTCGTGCGCAATCACGTTGCCGGTGCCGATCGGAATGATGCCAACCGGAATCGTAGACCCCGTCGCGCCCGTCGCAACCGAACGGAAAGTCCCGTCACCGCCTGCCGCAATCAAGGCATCGCAATCGCCACGCGCGACTGTCTCCCGAACGCGTTCGCTAGCTTCCCCAGCTGTGCGCGCGCCGAGCTGAAACACATCCGCGCCCGCAGCGCGCAGCCGTATGAGGACGCTGTCGAGCAGCCTCGGCAGGCCAAGCCCAGCTCGGGCATTGAACACGAGGGCGAACCGGCGGCGCATGGGCTCTCGATTGCAAACGGAAACGGCGGCGCAAGGGTGCGCCGCCGTCCATTACAGTGCCTTGCGACAGGGGGGTAGTGTTTGTCAGCCGGCAGGCGCACCCTGCCGGAGGCGTTGCGTCGCAGCTTCGCCGCCTTCCGCGCGCTTGGCCGACGACGTCACGGCCTTCTGGACCTTTTCGAAGGCACGCACCTCGATTTGCCGGATGCGCTCACGGCTGACACCGAACTCTTCCGACAGTTCCTCAAGAGTGATGGGATCTTCCGCGAGCCTGCGCGCCTCGAAGACACGCCGCTCGCGATCGTTCAACACCGCCATCGCGGACGAGAGATAGGACTTGCGGCGAGACAGCTCCTCGTCCTCGACCAGCCTATCCTCCTGCGACGGTGTGTCGTCGACAAGCCAGTCCTGCCACTCGCCCGATTCGGATTCGGCCCTGATCGGCGCGTTGAGAGACGCATCTCCGCCTAAGCGACGGTTCATGCTGATGACGTCATCCTCGGAAACGCCGAGCTTCGTCGCAATTTTCTTGACGTGCTCGGGCTTCAGGTCGCCGTCTTCCAGCGCCTGCAACTGGCTCTTCGCCCGCCGAAGGTTGAAAAACAGCTTCTTTTGAGCCGCCGTGGTGCCCATTTTTACCAGGCTCCACGAGCGCAGGATGTATTCCTGGATCGACGCACGAATCCACCACATAGCGTACGTCGCCAAGCGGAAACCCTTATCCGGCTCGAAGCGCTTGACCGCCTGCATCAGGCCGACGTTGCCTTCCGAAATCACTTCGCCGATCGGAAGCCCGTAGCCGCGATAACCCATGGCGATGCGCGCCACGAGCCGCAGATGCGACGTGATAAGCTTCTCTGCCGCATCTGAGTCGGCATGCTGCTGCCAGCGCTTGGCAAGCATGAATTCTTCATTGGGCTCCAGCATCGGGAACTTGCGGATCTCTTCGAGATACCGCGACAGTCCCATGGAGCCGCCAGCCAACGTCGGAAGCGTTCTCGTTGCCATGATCCCTCGTCTCCAGCCACCGTCCGCGAGGCTCGCGGCGGGCTGTTCTGTTTCACTATAACGATAAGATCGTCTGATTTCCGTCGCACGTTACATCGCGTTCACGTGATCGACGTCTACACCCTCCGCCATCGGCGCAAGCCACCCGCCACCTTCATAAAAATACCGAAACGGGCGGAAAGTTCAGCGCCTGCGACCACGACGCAGCCGGTCGCCGTTCGGCTTTGCGCCAGACAGTCCGCGACCGGACGATTCGAGAACATCAATAACCGCTTGAATGTCTTCCGGAATGGCGGATCGGAAATGCATCGCTTGCTCGCGGCGCGGATGTTCAAAGCCAAGTTCGGCCGCGTGCAGTGCCTGCCGCCCTAGCGCTATCACTTTCTCGCGCGCACCTTCGTGCAGGCGGGCGACCCTCGTCTTGAAGCCCGCGCCGTAAAGTTGATCTCCCAAAATCGGATGCCCGATATGCGCCATGTGCACGCGAATTTGATGCGTCCGGCCCGTCTCGAGTTGTAGCTGGACGAGCGACACGACACCCGCCGTCTCCGGACCATCGAACGTCGCCACCACCTCGTAGTGCGTGATGGCCTCGCGTCCCACGCCCGGGCGGGCAACGATGATCTTGGTGCGGTTGGCGGCGCTCCGCGTCAACGGCGCGTCCACGACGCCGTGGCGTGGTACGGGAACGCCCCACACAAGCGCCAGATAGCTTCGCCGAAGGCGACCATCGCGGCCGTGACTCTTGAATTGAGCGCCGAGCCCCTGATGCGCGGAATCGTTTTTCGCCACGACGAGCAGCCCCGTCGTATCCTTGTCGAGCCGATGCACGATGCCGGGACGTTTCACACCGCCGATCCCGGACAGACTTGAGCCGCAGTGCGCGACGAGCGCATTGGCAAGTGTCCCGGTCGCATGACCCGCGCCCGGATGCACGACCAGACCGGCAGGTTTGTCGATCACGATCAGATCGCCGTCCTCGTGGACAACCTTAAGTCCGATGGGCTCGGCCTCGAGCTCGGCGTCGGCTGCTTCCGGCACCTCGATTTCGTAAATATGGCCCGGTTTGACCGCATGTCGCGGCTCCCCTATGGTCCCGCCGCTCCTGACATGTCCGTCGCGCATCAGGGCCTGGATGCGAGACCTGCTCAAATCGGGCACGCGTTCGGCAAGCCAGCGATCGAGTCGCATCCCTGCGTCCTCCGCCCGGGCCTCGACGGCAATGACGTGCGTTCCAGGACGTTTCGAGGACAAGGCGGCTCCGGCTGCGAAGAGAGAGAAAAAGTTCAGGATGACGAACGGCGAGACAAGCGCCCCGACCCAGGATCAATTGCGCGAGCAGCGGCTGCAGCGCAATCTGAAGATTGTCGTCGCCGCGTTGGGCTTTTTGATACTAGCCGGGCTTGTGGCGGCGATTGCAAAAATCGTCATCCTGGCAAACGAGCCGAAGACTGGCTCTGGCACTGTCACGGCGACCCTGCAAACCCCGGGCGGCGAAATCGCGGTTGAAGTCCCGAAAGGCGCACGTGTCGTCTCCGTTTCGCTTTCCGGCAATCGCCTCGCCGTCCATCACGAGGGACCAGCCGGCACAGGCATCGCCATCGTTGACATCGAGACCGGACGGCGCGTGGTAGACATCAAGCCGCTCGAGGCGCTGCCGAGGCAGTAGCACCGGCCACCGCCGGCATAGGATGGCGCAATCGAAACGACGCCATTTCCGCGAAAGGATCAGGCGACGCTTGATCCCTTCGCGCGGCTCGCATATACCTCGCCGCCTGAGCCGCCGCCCCGTTCGTCTAGTGGCCCAGGACACCCGCCTCTCACGTGGGCAACAGGGGTTCGAGTCCCCTACGGGGCGCCATTCGGCGCAAGGCAGACCTCTCCAGCAGCCGCGTCTTGACCTTCGTCGATCAACGGCATCTCAACCGCAGACCTATCGAAACCACTCGCAGCCGACGAGGCCGCTAGCCCTCGTGCGCGGCAAAAGCCGCGTTCATGGCGTCTTTAATTTCGTCGATCGTCATGTCCCGCTGATGCGTGGCGATAGACCAGCCGTGTCCAAACGGATCTGAAATCACACCGTAGCGATCGCCCCAGAACATGTCGGCAACAGGCATCTTGAGCGTGGCACCGGCTTTGACCGCGCGTTCCACGAAGGCATCAACGTCATCGACATTGAGGTGGATGGTGACGGGTGAACCCTTGAGCGTCGTAGGCGCAAGCGCGCCGCAATCGGCTCTCTCATCGACCAGCATGACCATCGCGCCGTTGATCTGGATGGCGCCGTGCATCAGCTTGCCGTCGGGTCCCGGCAGACGCATGATTTCGATTGCACCGAAAGCGTCTTTGTAAAAGCCGATCGCCTTCGCGGCGCCGGCACACACCAGATGCGGTGTTACGGCCTGCTGCATTCTCGCCGGTTCCACCTTCGGCTTACCGGCGGCCTTTGCCTTCGTCGCGGATTTCGCATTGCTCATGGTGCGTACTCCTTCACTTGTGGCTGCGAGAAAAGCATTTCGATGTAGCGGCGCAAATGATCGACGCAGTCAGCTGCGACGCTCGCGCCATTTTTGGCCTTCGCCAGAATGAAGGCGCCTTGCAGAACCGACTGCGTGAACAGCGCGAGACTGGGCGCCGTCCATGGCGGTTCGATGCCGAATTCATTGATCGCCGCATCAATGTCGGCTTCCAGCGTATGCGCGTGTCCATTGATCGAGCGCGCGCACGCGTCGCGAATGGCCGGATTGCTGTCGTATGCCTCTTGCACCATCGTGCCGACGAGACACGTGAATTCGGGTAGCGAGCGCTGCAGGATCGCCTTGCGGAAGTCGACGTAGCCGAGCACACGATCGAGCGGCCGTTCGTGCGCGTGATAGGGCGCTGCCGCGAAAAGTTTACCGGTCATATCCGACCAGTACTGGGCCGCCGCAACTGCGAGATCTTCCTTGCTTTTGAAGTGATGGAAAAAAGCGCCCTTCGTGACGCCCGCCGCCGCGCAAAGATCATCGACGCTCGTCGCCGAGTAACCCTTGGCGCGGATCACGCTGAGCGCAGCGTCCAAGATCTTTTCTTTGGCTGACGACTTCATACCAGACCACCCATCTTCGCTAACGACCATACCAACCGGTTGGTATGTTTGTCAACGCGCCAGCGTGATGGCTCATGGTTGGCAGGTTTTTAGCGATTGGCGACTGGCGGCGAGTCAGCGACGACGCGGGGTTTTCAGCCCGACTTGTCCAGACCGCTGATGCGGTCGAGCAGGCGACCGCGCCGCCGGGGCACTTCAACTTCACCGTTCGCCTCGGCAAGCGCCATGTCCTTGGGCCCCGCGTCCTTTTCCGCGCTCTCGGGCGAGGCAGCGCCACCGTTCACGGCCTTGAGGAAGCCCGTTCCCCTGGACGCGGCAGACGCCGGCGTGGCGGACGACGTTGCGGCCGCTCCAGTACCGTCGGCCGTCGGCAGGCGCGGCGGTACAGGCACCTTTGGCGCGACGATCCGTTCGGCGAGCGAAAGCTTACCCGGCTCAGTCGCTGAGCGAACGGCTTCCGCCGCTGCGCCAAGTCTTTTGACTTCGTCGCGGAAATGTTGCGCCTGCCGAGACAGCCGCTCGTTGGCGGCGGCGACCTCGGTCCGGAGCGCCTGAATCTGCTTCTGCTGTTCTTCGACCTCGGCCTTCAGCGCCTGAGCCTGCGCCTTATCGGCGATGTCGGGGACAGCCCCCTGCTCGTAGGCACCAAGCGCCGCCTTGAGCTTGACGATCTCGGCCTGCCGCTCCTGCTCGCGACCGTCCAACTCGCGGATACGCGCCTCCAGCGTCTCGCGCTCCACGTCGACATCGGCTTCCGATACGCGTTGCGCAAGAAGCGCCGCCTCGACGCGCGCAAGTTCGGATTTCAGCCGGTCGAACTCAGCCTTGGATATCGTCCCGTCGGCGCGATCCTCGCCCTCGCCCTTCTGTAGCTTTTCGATCAGTGCCGACTGTTCGCGCGATGTGGCCCGAAGCGACTCGATCTCGCTGCGCAACGCCACTTCGCCGTCGAAACGGGGATCGCCGACCGTCTCGCGGTTGCGGGCCGCCCGCGTATCGAGCGCCGCCTTCAGCCTGTAGATCTCGTCGGCTTGCTGCTTGTGAATTTGCGCCGCGTCTTCCACGGCCATCGCCTGCTTCGCACCTGCATCCGTGAGCTGGAGAATTTCGCGATCGCGCGCGGCGAGCAGCTTGCGGGTGTCGGAAAGGCGCTGCTCGACCTTGGGCAGCCGGTCGAGGATAGCCTGTTCAAGAACGCGGCGCGCATTCTCATGTTCTTCGACGCTCATCTTGTGCGCCGAGATCGTTTGATTCAGATCCTGGATCTTCGCGTCGCGCCGATTGATTTCCACGCTCTGCCGAGCGGCCGACAGATCTGCTTCCTCGATTTTCGTTTCGAGCCGATGCACTTCCATCGCGTACTCGGCACGCAGGCGATCCTTGTCCGCCCTGATTTCCGCCTCGGTCAGCGGCAACGCACGTTTAATGCTCTCGGTCGTGAACCGCTCGATGCGCCGCCTGTAGGCTGGCAACAAGACGACCAGTAGCAGCGCGGCTACCAGAAAGCCCAACGTCACCAGCATCGCGGATTGTAAGGTGAGCAAGTGTCAGGTCCCGATAGCTTGCAGCCGGTATCGTGCGTCTTTCCTGCATCCCCGTCGAGCGGCACAGAAGCGCGTTTTTTGCTCGTTCCGCAACCCCGAACTCACCTTACGCGTGCAATTTGCACCTAGAACGGGTTCCAGGTCGGGTTACGCGTGTATTTGAGATAACCAACGTTGGCGCCAAGACGTAATCCGACGCCGGCGCGTATCGGCGCCAACGTCACGTCGCCAGCCTTTTGTATCTGGACGCCGACGCCGCCGACCACATAGGCCGCGCCTTCCACGCCACCGAACCGATTGTAGATGTCGGACGGATCACGAAGGTTGTAGACCAGCGTCATAACCTTTGAACCTTCCGCACCTGCATCGTAGCCGATCGTCGGACCTTGCCAGTAGACGCGGTAGTTTCCTGCGTCCTTGGTGTAAAGCGTGCCCTCGCCGTAGCGCAGGCCCGCAACCAGTGCGCCACCTGCGTCCTGGCCGAGGATGTAGCCGTTGGGCCGCCCCTGATTTTGGAACGTCCATTCGATCGCCGATGCGAGCCCGCTACTGACCTTGCCGAAGAAGCCGTGGCCCGCCCGCACAATTTCTTCTTGCGTGAAGTGGCCGCGCGATCCGCCGTCGTCCGGCGGTCCCCCGCCATCAGTCGGCGGAACCGGCTCGTAATATTCACCGCGCCCTGCGCGGCCCTGCGGCGCGGGGCTGTAAGGTTCTCCGTAACCTCCCGGTTCAGAAGGCCGTTGCGAACCATCCAGCGGACGATAAGGCCTGTAGGTGTCGCTTGGCGGCGCGCTAGGACCGTAGCCGTCCTGACCGCCACCGCCTACCACTGCGTCTGACGGCGGCCGATATGCATCATCGACAGCCAGCGCGGGCAAAGGCGCAAGCAGGCTGACTGCCAAGAGAGCAAAGAAGGACCGACGCCATGGCGCGCGAACCGATGTCAGGACGGTGCGGCAATTGTCATTGTTCATTTGGAACCCCAAGCGCGCTGGACTGGCGCGACGCGTCACGGCACGTCGCTCGATTGCCGAATCCCAAAGCAAGAGAATCGCCCGATACTTTTGCCAAAGTGTGGCCGATTCGCGTTGCTTATGCGCCCCCTTTACGTCGCAGAAGCGCGCCAAAATCCTCAATTAGCGGGCGTTTGCCCCACGCAACGAACGAGGCGTTGAGGTAACCCCGCCCGGCGTGACCGTAGGTCATCGGCCTGCCATCCAGGTCGGTCACCGAACCACCAGCCGCCTCAAGGATGGCTTGACCCGATGCCGTGTCCCATTCGTAGGTTTCGCCGAGGCGCGCATAGATATCGCCCTCGCCGGCAGCGAGTTTGCAAAACTTGAGCGCCGAGCCGAACGGCTGCGCGTCCTTCACGTCGAGCGCATTGAGGAGCCCGAAGCTCAAACTTCCCGTGGACTTGCTGTTGAATGCCTTGAGATTTGCCGGGTCCGGCTCGCGTGACCAGATCCTTTGCAACCGCAATTGCGGAAAAACAGCCGATGATCGGCCAGGATCGAGCGCTGCCTCGTAGGCGCCGCCATCGGAGCGCGTCAAGAAAAGCCGCCCAAAGGCCGGACCGTAGATCAGGCCAAACACCGGCCGACCGGCCTCGACTAGCCCGATATTGATCGAAAATTCCGGGTTCGCGCGCACGAAATGGCGCGTGCCATCAAGCGCATCGACCAGAAAAAACCGCTCCGCAGGCGGCGGAATTCTTCCAGCGGCGACTTCCTCTTCCGCAATAACAGGAATGTCCGGCGCCAACTGCCCGAGCGCCGCCAATAGCACAGCCTCGGCCTCGCGATCAGCCGCGGTCACTGGCGACTTGTCAGGCTTCTTCTCGATCACCACGCCGGACGAAAAATGCGCCATCTCCAAGCGGCCAGCCTCGAGCACGGCCGGCAGCAGCGCCGCGGCGAGCAGATCAGCCTCGATGGCACTTTTCTGCGTCATGCCGAACGTGGTGCTCCATACGCGGCGAGCGCGCAAAACGTGACGCCCAGCAATAGGGCACACCGTGGCCGCCAAGGCTCACGTCGGCCAGGAACGGCCGGTCGGAAGGGCACGGCAGGCAGCGGGACTTGGCAAATTGGATGCGGCGCATGTATCAGGACTGATACGGTTTCCGCAAGCGGCCCCTGTTGCTCGCGTCGTCGAGCCGCGCCGGAATTTTGACGCACCCGTGATGGCGCAAGCCCGTGGGGCGCTTTGAGGGGCATTACATGAACCAACGCGTCCATCCGACAGATATGGAACTGGCGGCGCTGATATCGAGCAAGATCTGCCACGATGTCATCAATCCGGTCGGCGCGATTTATAACGGCCTGGAAATCCTCGACGAGGACGACGATGTCCAGGCCAAGTCGTATGCGCTGAACGTCATCCGCAACGTCACCGAGCAAGCCTCCGCTCGCCTTCAATTCGCACGCTTCGCGTTCGGCGCTGCGGGTTCCGCCGGCTCGATGATCGACCTCACAACGGCCGAACAAATCTCGCGCGGCTTTGTCGGCATAACGCAAGGCAAACACACGCTCACTTGGCGCGGCGCGCCGGGCTTCGTTGCCAAGGACAAGGTAAAGTTGCTGCTCAACCTCGTCGCCTGCTCCGTCACGGCGCTACCGCGCGGTGGCGAGATCGAAGTTTCGATCGGCGGCAGTTTCGAGACGCCGAGTTTCATGATCCGCTGTCGCGGCACCGGCGCGCGTCCGCCGCAGTATCTGACCGAGTTCGTCGCCGGCAATCCGCTGGCGCTCGACGCCATGAGCATCCAGGCGTATTACACTTGGCGCATTGCTCAATCGGCCGCGATGCAGCTCGACATCCTGAAAGACGGCGCCGACATTCTCTTGGTCGCAAAGCCCATCGGCTGACGCGCGAACGCCACAAGGCTTAAGGCCGCGTTAGCATTCCTCGGTCAAAATGCGTTACCGCCGGAACTCGTCTCCGGCCGTCGCTGTTCGACCGGAATGCGCGCCAATGCAACACTGCTTCGTCGTCGACGACTCGGACGTAATCCGCAAATACACCCGCCTTATCTTCGAGGCGATGGACTTCCGCGTCAGCGAAGCGGACAAACCCGTCACGGCATACGACCGACTGAAGACCGAGTCCCCGGACCTCATCCTGGTCGACTGGCGTATTCAGGGCTCCGACATGCACGAGTTCATTCGTCGAGTCCGGCGTCTGCCGCTCCATACGCGGCCAACCATCATCTACACGCCGACCGAAAACGACGCGCAGGATATCAAAGCCGCGCTCGGCGCCGGTGCCGACGCCTACCTCCTGAAGCCGTACAATCGCGAAATTCTGGAGATGAAGCTGCAGGAACTGCGCGCCGAAGTATAGGGGCCGTCCCCTGCCAGCTACCCGAGTTCGCTGGCATTGCACCTGGCGGCTTGTTACACACCCTGCCGACACAACATGTCGAAGCGGGGAAGTGGTTTGCTGCGCGTCGATGCCTTGAAGATCGATCCGCTGCCGCCTCTATCGTTCTCTGTCGCGAAGGGCGAATGCCTCGCGATCGAGGGCCCATCCGGAAGCGGCAAGACGCGCTTGCTGCGTGCGATCGCCGATCTCGATCGCGTGCGCGGACACGTTTATCTCGATGGCGCGGAACGCAACGAGATGTCCGGCCACGCCTGGCGCAAGCTGGTCCGCTTCGCGTCTGCCGAATTTGCCTGGTGGAGTGACACCGCACGTCCCGCGTTTCCGGGCGAGGGCACGGGGGCGTCGGACAAGCTGGCACGCCTGCTCGCCGCGCTCGCGCTTGAAGCGCGCGTCATGGACCGGCCGCTCAACACGCTTGCGCGCGGCGAACGCCAACGGCTCGCGTTCGCGCGCGCTCTGATCGACGACCCTTCGGTGCTTTTGTTTGACCAGCCCGCGATGGGCCTCGACCCGCAGCTGGCGGCGCTCATCGAGGAGACGATCCGATATCAAATCCTGGCAGGCCGCATCGTCCTCATCGCCGGAAATGACCGAAACCAATTCGACCGCCTCGCGCACGCGCGCCTGCAACTCGCCCGTCCCTTACCTCAGCGGGGAGCGACCGCATCCTGATGAGCTATGTTCCACTCTCGCTCTCGGACATGATCATCGCGGCGCTGCTAGTCATCGCGAACGGCGCACTTTCGGTCGCGCTGTCTCTGCGCTTCGAATGGAAGCTCGCAATCGCGATTGCGCGCATGATCGTGCAATTGCTGCTCGTGTCCCTGCTGTTGCGCTACGTCTTCGCGCAGACGGGCATCGGCTGGTCGCTTCTCGTATTGTCCGTCATGGGGGCCGCCGCGATAGCCGAAGGTGCCTTGCGCCCCGAGCGCCGCTTCGCAACCCTCCTGCTCCGCGTCACGAGCGGCTCGGCGGCCTTCGCGGCGGGCCTGCTCGCCACTCTTGTGGCCCTGGCCTTGGTGCAGCCCGCGGTTTGGTACGCACCGCGCTATCTCGTGCCGTTGCTCGGACTGATCGGCGGAACCGCGATCGCCGCCAGCGCTCTCGTCATCGACGCCATCACACACGCGGCCGCGCGTGAACGCGCCCAGATCGAAACCCGGCTGGCGCTCGGCGCCACTCGCTTTGCCGCCTTCGAGAGTGTCTTGCTTCGAGCCATCGGGCTGGGACTGCTGCCGCTATTCGTCATTCTCTCGACAGCCGGCATTTTCAATGTGCCGGGTATGCTTGCCGGTCAGGTGCTTGCAGGAATTGATCCGGTCGAAGCTGCGAAATACCAGATCCTGCTAATGCTGCTGATTGCCGGCGCCAGCGCGACCGCAGCCGTGGCCGCCGGTTACGTGAGTGTCTATCTGCTGACCGACGATCGCGACAGGTTGCGGCTCGATCGCCTGACACCTCAAACAAAAAGCCGAGCAAAGAAGCTTGCGCTTCCTGCCTGGCTTTCGCGACGGTTGCGATCGTTGCTCCGGCGTTAGAAGCGCGACCTACGGCGAGGGCGTGGCCGACTCGCTTTCGGTCGGAGCAGCGGTCGCCTCAGGAGCCGCACTCTCTGCTGGAGCCGCGCTCTCGGTCGCAGGTTCCGGCGTAGCCGCTGCGGGCGCTTCCACAGGCGCTTCCGGCACAGCAGCCGGAGCAGGGGCCTGAGCAGGGGCCTGAGCGGCTCTGGGCTGCTCCGGAGTGCGACCGCCTTCGATCATCGGCTCGGATGCGGCCGGATTGGATTCGACCGAAGCGGCAGACTTGGCCTTCTTCTCGATCGAGCCGGTGGTCGTCGTCTTAGCCGGCTTTGCGGCACCAGCTTCGGGAGACGCGACCTGCTGGTTCTTCGGCAGTGCGGTACCACCCCAGCAGACGGTTGCCTCCGCCGTGCAGGTGTGTTCGTCGAACACGATGAAATCGAGGAACAGTTCGCACTTCACGTCCTTCTTACCGGTTTGATAGGTCGTGACGCCGCGCTCGGCCATCTTTCCGGCGATGTGCTTATCGAGCAGATCCTTTGCGTCCTTCGTCGGACCGTCCTTGCCATAGTCGTTGACGGTGAAGCCGAAGCGCTTGCACTCGGCGAAGGCCGTCGAAGCGCTGAGGAACGAAATGGCTGCGACAGTTACCAGACGTGTGAGCGAGGGACGCATTGGCCCGCCTCCGATATCAAGTTTGTTTCGTGCGAACCTGCGCTTATACGGCCCGGACAATGGCGTGAACAGGGCTGCGGACAGGACATCCCCAGCGACGTGTCATTTGCACATCACTTCGCGCACCCACATACAAAAGGCACCGCTATTCAACGGTGCCTTTGGCTGCCGAGCTATGAGCAACGAACGCTGATCAGTTCATGTAGGGCGAGTCGCCGCCGCGGCGGCCGATACCCGAATCGAAGAAAAAGCCGTGATCGAACGGACCGGCATTCGTCTGCCTATCCAGCATTGGATCGCGATAGGCCGACGCACCGCCGTACAGGCTACGACTGTCGCCGTAGGTATTTACCGAGTCTGAGTAATTGTACGAGTAGCCACCCCGGCGCTCGGCATAGCCTTTGACCGCCGGGCCGCTGCGATACGATTCGCGCCGGCTATCATCGGCGAACGTCACGGTCGTGCCGAACAACAACGCAAGCACAAGCGCCACTGGTACAAGAAATCGGGTCATTTGGGGGTGCCTCTTCGGGAGCGTTCGGGGGATCTGCCGCTTGCGAACAATACCCTAAAGCCGCACAAGTTCCCTCCTCATTAATAGAACACGTTCAATTGCTTGGCTCGTGTCTCCCGTTGGCCACTCACATGTGCAAACCACCTTCAGTTTGCGCCCCTGCCGACTTGGGTCAGACCC
>CADECN010000027.1:15099-20429 GCA_902825785.1 uncultured Hyphomicrobium sp.
CCACACTGTGATATGACTCGCACGCGCACGCTCCGCTAGCGGAAGTGCGCGTCACAAAACGATGGCAGAGCAGCTGCCGCGGCCTGACTAGGCCAAATAACAAGCTCGTGGAGGACATCATGGATATCGTTACACTTCTAGTCCAGCTGATCAGTGGCGCCTTGGGTGGCAACCTCGCCGGCGCCCTGTTTAAGAACATCAGCCTAGGAACGCTCGGCAATTCACTGGCTGGCATCGTCGGCGGCGGCCTCGGCGGCCAGGTCATCGGCTCGTTGCTGAACCTGCCGGGCGTGAGCATGGACATGCTCGACCCTATGGCCATACTTGGCCAGGTCGCCAGCGGCGGCGTCGGCGGCACGATCGTGATGGCGATCATCGGTCTGCTGCGCAGCGTGCTGGCGCGCTAGGCTTGTCTAGCGCTCGCGAGCCGCGCGCGCGCTTTCAACGACAATGGCCGGGCATTGCCCGGCCATACTATTTTATAGGTCAGTCTTCAAACACACCGACCGCCGGAAGTGATCCACCTTCGCCAGCCTGTGTCGAACCAACAGGCGCTAACCGGCGCGCTGAAGATTAACTGCCTTTGGGCCTTTGCCGCGCTTATCGGGTTCGGTCTCAAAAGAGATGCGCATGCCTTCGTTCAGCTCCCCGATGCCGGATCGCTCAACCGCCGTCACATGCACGAAAACGTCGTTCCCACCTTCGTCTGGCTTGATAAAGCCATAGCCCTTCTGCGAATTGTAGAATTTCACAGTACCTGTCTGGCGCATCCGACTCTCCTGCCGCAGCCCGGCGGCCAGCTCCCAGGACGCAACGCGCACAATGCCCGGGTTGGCCGTCGCGGCAACCAGCGCCCACGTCTCTTACCGCACGCACGCACAACGGCCGCGCCTAGCGCCCCGTAGATTCACGTCGCACGGGAAGCTCCATCGCCGCTGCCCGCCTCTCGCGTGCGGCAATTTATCCAGGAAACACGGTATTGTTGCAAGGTCTAAAGGCCGTTCAAACGCCTTGAACTGTCACGGGGCAGAGCCTGCGATACGAAAACCGCTGCCTTTGCCGTCCGCCAGAATCGTACTGAGCGCCGGCAGAAGCACACCAAGATCACGCTCAAGCGTGTACGGAGGGTTGACGACGAGTACGCCACTTTCCGTCAGCCCTAAACCCGGTTCAGGCTGCGAAATTGCCAGCCGTGCATCGAGAGCGTCGAGCCGTTCGCGCTGCAAATACTGCGCTGCGAAGCTGGCGGCGGATGCTTGGTTTTTCACCGGGTACCAGACAATGTAAACGCCAGTGGCAAATCGTCGGAGCGCATCGTCCAGCGCTGCGGTCAAGCGCTCGAATTCGGAGCGGTCCTCGAACGGCGGTTCGACAAGAACCACGCCACGTCGCTCTTTCGGCGGCAGCAGCGATTTAAGCGCTGTGTAACCATCGAGCTGCAAGACCTTTGATGCGCCGTCCCCCCCGAGAACGCGGCCGAGCGTCCGCACGTCCTCCGGATGCAACTCGTTGGCAATCAAAACATCCGCTGGTCGCATCAGGTGACGCGCCAGCAAGGGACTGCCGGGGTACGACGCTATAGGTTCGCCGCTGCCAAGCGCACGCACCGCATCGAGGTAGGGCGCGAGAAGCTGGGCGACATCCGGCGCCAGCTCAGCCCCTAGCAATCGGCCGATGCCGTCGCGCCATTCACCCGTCTTTGCCGCTTCCTGACCGCCTAGATCATAGCGACCGGCGCCCGCGTGCGTGTCGATCACCCGAAACGGCTGCGGCTTCTGCTTCATGTACGTCAGCACGAGCGTCAGCACGACGTGCTTCAGGACATCGGCAAAGTTTCCGGCGTGGTAGGCATGGCGATAGTTCATCACGCCGGCCATGGAGCGGACGCCCCGCGCCTGTCAAGGCCGGCGTAGAGTATCTAGGCTTTCTGCTCCCAGCGCCCGCTTTCGGTCTGCTGCCAATAGGCGATCGCGCAGCCTGCGGCTTTGGCCGCTTTCCACTGCTCGCGCGCAGAAGCAACCGCGTCGTCGTCGTGGCCGTCGAACATATAGACGAAACGCTCGGCACCCACGTAGTCGGGTGCCGACGCCCCATCGATAAGAAATCGCACGCGCGCGCCGTTCGGCGTCTCATCGCCCGTCGTCAAATAGACAGGCTGATGCTCTGTGTGACCGACGCGCGCCGTGCCATGCGCGAGAAAGCTGTCGTCCGAATAGGTCCATAGCGCCAGGTCGATGGCCTCCAGGCGCTCCGCCGAACCGGCCTGCACGACCGCCCGCCAGCCACGCGCGATCGTCTTTTCGAGCAGCGTAGGAAGCACCCGCTCGAGTGGCTGGCGCTCAAGATGGTAGAAAAAAACTTCGACGGGTTTTTCGCTCATGGCATCTGGCCGGCGGACATGCGCAAACCGCACCGATGCGGCCTCTTGAAGTGCGTCGCGGCCATACTATCTAACGTCGTCCGGAGCGGCGCCAGTTGTGGTGGCTGACGCCCGTGCGGGCGGAGAGCGCGGTGGCCTTCAGTGTTGCTGCCGATGCTCCCGCCCGCTGCGATCTTCACCTTTTCAAATACTTTTTCGGCACTTCACCTGCATCGACGAGCGCATTGATGCACTTGCGGCTGAGTTGCTTGCGGTTGCTCTCAAAGCAGCGCCGGACTTCGGTACTGCCCGGCGTGTACTGAATGCAAAACCGGTTGTAATCGGCCTCACACAGCTTCTCGACCTTTTTGGAAACGGCGTTTGCCGGACCGGCCGCGATGGCGGCAAAGGCGGCAGCCGTGAAGAGCAGTCCCGTTGTTGATTTTTTCATGAAGCTGTTCCCGCGTCGCGTCTCTACTTGGCTCCGCTCAGGGAGCCGGGCGATCTTACCATCTGGCGCACCCGGCACCAGCCGACGCTCCGGCAGATGAATATCAATCGTGGCATCGATGCGGCGGCAATTGCGGCCAGCCATCGCGGCACATGGTTGACGCGCTAGCCCTTCGCGTAAGGGTTGTCGCCTTTGCGCAACGAAAACCGGATGGGCACGCCCGGCAGGTCGAACGTGTCTCGAAGCGAATTCGTCAGGTACTTCAGATACGATTTGGGCAGAGCCTCGGCCCGCTGACAAAATGCGACGAACGTCGGTGGCCGTGTCGAAGGTTGCGTGACGTAGCGTATCTTGATCCGCCGGCCTGCCGCCGCAGGTGGCGCATGACGCGATACCGCACCTTCGAGCCACCGGTTCAGTTGCGGCGTCGGCACGCGCCGGTTCCAGATCTCGTACGCCTTCACCACCGACGACATCAATTGGTCGAGGCCTTTTTCCGCGCGCGCCGAAATTGTCACGACCGCGACATTCGGCACCTGCGCCAGACTTTGCGCAACCGTCTGCTTCAGTTCGCGTAGCCGCTTTTGTTTGTCCGTGACCAGATCCCATTTGTTGATCGCGATCACGAGAGCGCGGCCTTCTTCCGTCACCATGTCGCCGATCGTGAGATCCTGCTTTTCGAATGCGCTATCCGGGTCGATCAGCAGCACGACGACCTCGGCGAAACGGATCGCGCGCACTGCGTCGCTCGCCGACAGCTTCTCGGCCGTCTCCGTGATGCGCGCCTTGCGGCGTAAACCCGCCGTATCGAAAAGGCGGATCGCGTGTCCTTTGAATTCGATGTCGCTTGCAACGCTGTCGCGTGTCAGGCCGGGCTCCGGTCCGGTGATCATGCGTTCTTCGCCGAGCAAGGCATTGACGAGCGTCGACTTGCCTGCGTTGGGCCGTCCGACGATTGCGACGCGGATGGGCTTGGCCCGAGCGTCCGCCGGCACTTCAGCCGGCTCATCCGCATCTTTCGGACTGCCACGTTTGCCCGCACTGCGCTCGCGGCTGGCCAGTTTCAGACCCAGCGCGGCAGCAAGGTCGACTAAAAGATCGCCGATACCTTCGCCATGCTCGGCCGAGATCGCGATCGGCGCGCCGAAGCCCAGCGAAAACGCTTCGAAGAAACCGTCGTTGCCCTTGCGCCCCTCGGCCTTGTTCGCAATCAGGATCACGGGCTTGCCGGCTTCGCGAACGACGCGCGAAAACGCTGTGTCGGTCGGTGTCACGCCCGCACGCGCATCAACGACAAAGAGCACGAGGTCGCAATCGGCGATGGCTTTTTCCGTCTGCCGGCGCATGCGGTCGGCGATCGTTCCCGCACGGGCTTCCTCAAGCCCGGCCGTATCGACGAGACTGATCTTTGCGCCGCCGATGTCGGCGACGCCCTCACGCCGGTCGCGCGTCAGGCCGGGCATGTCTGATACGAGCGCCGCCCGCGACGATGTCAGCCGGTTGAATAGCGTCGATTTGCCGACGTTGGGTCGCCCCACGATGGCGACGACGGGAAGCTGAGGGGACGCAGGCAACGGATTGGACCGGAAGGCTAAAGTTGGCGCGGCGCGGGCGAAGTATTCGCGCGCGGAGAGCCGTAGATAGTCGAATTTTCAGTTGAGAGCGATCAGTTTCGCCGAGTCGGTCAACACGAACATCCGGCCCTGAGCGACGATGGGCGGAATATAGACCGCATCACCCACGCTCGCCTGTCGACCGACCGTGCCCGTAGCGGCATCAACGCCGACCACGTGACCCTTGTTCGATGTAAGCCAGAGCGTGCCACTCGCGAGCACCGGACCGAACCACGTCTTGGTTTCCGGCAGCTGCGTCGTCCACCTGGTCCTGCCGTCGCTGCGCGCGAGCGCCATCAGGCGACCGCTGGTGTCGACCACATAGACGGTCTCGCCCGCCACCCATGGCGCCTGCGAACTGGGCACATTCAGCGTCCAGAGACGCTCGCCGCTCTTGGAATTCGTCGCAACCATACGGCCCGAATGGCCAACCGCGAACACCGTGCCGGCGTCGATGGCCGGACGCGCCGCATCGCTCATCGACGCGATTTGCGACGTCTGGCGGGCACGCGCGAGATTTTCAGTCCAAAGCGGTGTGCCATCCGCGACCTTGAATGCCATCACCTCGCCCGACGGAAATGGCGCAACAACAACTTCGCCATCGACCGCGGGACTTGTCGAGACCGTGAGGCTGGCGGGCTGCGGCAGACCGCGGGCAACCCAGAACTCCGTGCCATCCGCCCCGTTCAGGCAATAGAAGTTGCCTTGCATCGTTTCGACGAACACCCGGTCACCCGATGCCGTCGGAGCGGACCGGATGGTGGCGCCGAGATTTTTCTGCCAGATCGCCTTGCCGGACTGCGGATCAAGCGCGGCCACAACACCGTAACCGTTTGCGACGTAAACCCTGCCACCCTCGGCAGCCAGCCCGCCACCGTGTCCACCCGCGCCGGATTCGTTTTCCGGT
>CADECN010000028.1 GCA_902825785.1 uncultured Hyphomicrobium sp.
GCTACCGGGCTCCGAGCCGCCTCTGGCGCTCACCGGCATTGCCCTTGCGCCCGCGCTGCTCGCGACAGCGCGCGAACGCGTCGACAGCGAGCGACTGGCGAACGTCGTCGGGTTGCACGAGATGGACGCCAGTGACCTGCGGTTTCCGGACGCGACCTTCGACACGGTTGTCGCCATGTACGTCATCACTGTCGTTCCGGACCCGACGAAGGTCATGAAGGAACTGGCGCGCGTGGTGAAGCCGGGCGGACAGGTCGTCCTCGTCAATCATTTCAGCCAGGAAGAAGGCGTGCGTGGTTGGGTCGAGCGGCAAATGGCGCCGTTCGCCGATATCGTCGGCTGGCACTCCGTTTTCGACGTCTCTCGCGTCATGGTATGCGACGACCTGAAACTCGTGGAGCGCCGCTCGCTGCGCCCATGGGGCATCTTCACGATGATGCGGTTTCAGAAGGACGCCAACCGCGTCGAGCACCCGCTCGCAGCGGAGTGATCGCTGTGAGGGCCGGAACGGGCTGGTTCGTGCAGACGCGGACTGTTTGAGGTCGGTTGACAGACGGGCAGCGTCGTTCCAATAGACGGCCCTTCCGGCGCACGCGCGCCGGTGTGTGGCGGGATAGCTCAGGTGGTTAGAGCGAAGGTCTCATAATCCTTAGGTCGGCGGTTCAAGTCCGCCTCCCGCTACCAAACTTCCAGAGCGTCCGCTCGTGCGAGCGTGTCGGTCGGCAGACGGACCACTACAAAACCCGAACAGCCACGTCGTCAAATCCCAGCGGACACAGCCCGTGGCCGACTACAGCGACCCGGCGTGAATTTATCAACTTATTGACGGCGGCCTTTACGCCGTAGGGCTGTGCAAACCGCAAATTGAAGGTGGCGTAGTCGTTGAACTGTATGATGCCGCCCACCTTTATCTTAGGCAATATTTTCTCGATGTCGTCTGATACCGTTTTGAAATCGTGGGCACCGTCGACGTACGCGAATGAAATGGATCTATCCGCCAACGTGGGGATCGTGTCCATGCTGTACCCGGTCAGACGCGTCATACATGAGCGCTCGTTGGAAGAAACGAACGCGGTGTACTTTAAGTCGATGAGCACAAATTTGTTGGGGTCGAACAAGTCAGCCATGAACGCAGAGTAAACGCCAGTCTCAACACCAACTTCGACAATGCAATCAACCGGTGGGCCGTTCGACTTGAGAACGCCCGCGCAATACTCGGTCAGTTTCCAACGGTCCTGAAACAATCTCGCATCGCGAAATAGGTCCTCGACGTCCTTTGAAAGCTTGACTTCGCCACCATCGGACATGGTCGTTTTATATACGATCCGCCGGTCGCCTTTGGCTTTGCGCGCCAGCGCGTTTATCTTTGTGACGAGTGTCTTGTGGCATTCGTTTACTTGTTCGATTTCATCAAGGAAGTCTGTTGAGGCAGTGCCTGGAGCCAGACTCTCGACTTCCGGTTTTCGTTGCGCTGACGGCTTCAGAATAACGACATCCTGCCCTGAACGGGGGTTCTCTCGGGTGCCCGACCAATTGCCCCAGAGCGTCTGTTCAATCTCAAGATTGGCTTGCGAGGCCATTTCAACGAATACGCGGTCCTCAAACGCAACGGCGGCGCGCGGCTCCTGCGGAGAATTTATGTAGCAGCCCTCTCCGTAGCGATGTTTGAATTGTACTTTCCATCCTTCGCGAGGTGCGTCGCGCACTGCTTTGAGCGCGTCGTCATTAACAAGAAAGCATGACGCGTACACGCGCCCCGTCGGCTTCAATATCCGTCGGAACTCGCGCATATAGTGAACAATTTCATCACGCAGCATGTGCGTGAAGACTGAATGCAGAAGGATGATGTCAACAGTACCGCTTTCGACCGGAAGCCTGATGTCTTTCGCGTGAAGCGTGCCTTTTGGATTGTGCAGCGTGTCGTGAATGTCGTGGTAGATAAACTGGAAGTTGGGATTTCGCGCACCGATATTGTCTCTGCACCACTCGAAGTGTGTGCGGATGACTTCTGTCCCAAGATAGGTCCCGTCCGTGAGGATTTCCGTCAGCGGGATTGCGACACGGCCGACGCCGCAGCCGATCTCCACCACATTGTCGGTAGCCTTGACACCGATGTACTTTTGAAGCTGCGAAATGTGCCAGTTCGCAATCGCCTCATAGTTGTGCGTCCCGCTGCCCGTCTTCAACACGAGTGAAACGGGCATATCGTAGCCGCGAAAGTGCAAGGTATCGGCCATTCGTCGTATCCCAATCGGAAATTGCGAAAGCTGACGTTTCTCTCACGCCAGCATTTTAGCCGCAACCTCACTACGTCTTTAGACGGATCGCTTTTTCGCGCCGCGCGGACTGCTTCGTGCCGCCGACTTCATCAGGCTGTCATGCCTTGCGGCAGGTCGAGAGGGCTTGCGTGGCGGCGCGAGCGGCCTTCGAAGTAGGCGCCGTCTTCAAGCTCAAGCTGGCGATGAAAGATGTCGGCTGAAACGGAGCACGCCGTCTTCAGCGTCAGCCAGTTGGCGAAAATTTCGCCGCTGGCTTCGCCGAGCACGGTCACGCGGTCGGCGACGATCGTGCCGTCAACCGCTCCGCGTTCCATGATAATCAGCGACGTGCAACGAACGTCCCCGTGCACGTTGCCCTCGACGATGACGGGACCCGGAAAATCGATGGTGCCTTCAACTGCGGCTTTGCGCGGCACGGTGAACGTTGGCGCATCGGAATGCCATGCACTTGTGCCCGTCATCGATATAAGTCCCCCTCGCCGCACGCGGTATAGTCGCCACGTTCCATGGCGACATTCGGGCCACCGCAACGCGATCTTGGAGAACCAGCTCAGTCGTAGTCGACCTTTCGGCTGCGCATCTTCTTCACCTGGCTGCGCGCCGATTTTGTATTCATGCGATCCTGGCGCGCGCCATAAGAGGGACGGGTTTTGATGCGCGCCTTCGGCCGCTCAAGCGCTTCTTCAATCAAGTCCTTCAAGCGCTCGCGTGCGTCCGATCGGTTCTGCTCCTGGCTTCGGAAGCGGTCGGCTTGGATCACGAGCACGCCCTCTGCCGTCATGCGCCGGCCGGCGAGACGCTTGAGCTTGACGCGCGCGTATTCAGGGATCGAACGGTTCGCGGCGAGATCAAAGCGCAGTTCGACCGCCGTCGAGACCTTGTTGACGTTTTGCCCACCCGGACCCGACGCGCGTACGAAGCGCTCGGTCAACTCGTCCTCGGCGATTTCAAGCGTTTCATTGATGCGCATCCTGGCATTCAATCCTTGTCCGTCGGCGGATGAAAGCTCGCGGCATCGCCGGGAAAGCTGGCATGGATATCGCACACCCTTCGCACGCCGGAAAATTTTAGGTTCGGACGTGGCGGTAGAACTTTCATTGTCTCATGTTCCAACGCGTCGAAGCTTGAAGTCGCGAATGATTTCGCGCGCGGCGTTCATACCAGGTGCGCCAGTCACGCCGCCGCCGGGATGCGCGCCCGAGCCACAAAGATAAAGCCCCGGAACCGGCATCCGGTAATTCGCATAACCAAGTATCGGGCGCGCAGAGAACAGCTGGCCAAGGGTCAGCTGGCCATGGAATATATCGCCGTCCACAAGCCCGAAGCGCTGCTCGAGATCGTAGGGTGACAGGACCTGTCGATGCAGGACGGCCGATTTGAAGTTTGGCGCGAATGCGGACACGGCGTTGATCACGACGTCGGCGAACGCCTCCTTCTCGCGCGGGTCGGCCCAGCTTCTTCCATCAGGCAGGCTCGGGGCGACGTGCTGCACGAAGAGGCTTGCGACGTGCTGGCCGGGTGGCGCGAGCGTGTCATCGATCGTCGAGGGTATCAGAATTTCGACTGCGGGCGACTTGGACCAGCCGAAGGCGCGGGCGTCGAGATACGCGTCCTCCAGATACTTCATCGTCGGTCCGATGACGATGCCGGAGCTGTGGTGCAGTTGCTTGTTGCTGCCCGGTCGCGACGGGAAGTCGGGGAGCTTGGCGAGCGCCACGTTCATACGGAACGAGCCCGAGCCACTCCTGATGCCCGTGAAGTGGCCGCGCACGGTCTCGTCACACGCGCCGGACGGAACGATTTTCCTGAAGAGCAGCTTGGGCGGCACGTTGGCGGCAACACAGCGCGCGCGCACCTCTTCGCCAGTGGCGAGCACGACGCCATCAACTCGGCCAGCCGACATCTTGAGTTCGGCAACCGAGCTATCGGTCCTGATCTCAACGCCGTTGGCGCGGGCACATGCGGCCATCGCCTGCGTGATCGCGCCCATGCCGCCGCGCGCATGTCCCCAGCTACCGGTCTTGCCGTTCACCTCGCCGAAACAATGGTGTAGCAGGACGTACGCAGTGCCCGGTGTCGTGGGCGAAGCGTACGAGCCGACGATGCCGTCAAAGGCGAAAGCCGCCTTGATCGTGTCGTTCTCGAACCAGCGGTCGAGGAAGTCGGAAGCCGATGAGGTAAAGAGATCCAGCATCAGCCGTTGGTCGTCGAGCGACAGCTTCAGGATGCGGCGGCCGATTGCTCCGCCTTTCAGCAGTTCAAGAACGCCGCCGCCAGCGTTCGGCGGGGTGCGTGTGACGAGGTCGCGAAGAACATGGGCGGCACGCTCGAGCGCGGCGTCGTAGGCCGCCAGCCGATCCGCGTCACGCGCGGAGAATTCGGCGAATGCCCGGCGGCGTGCGTCTGCACCATACGGCACGAGCAGGCCGCGCTTGTCGTCCACGGGCCAGAAATTCGCTGCCGGGCGCTCAAGAACCTCAAGTCCGTAGCGAGAAAGTTCAAGATCCGCGATCACTTTTGGGTTGAGCAGGCTCACCGTGTAGGAAGCCACAGAATTGCGAAAACCGGGGGCGAATTCCTCAGTGACGGCAGCGCCTCCGACAACCCCGTTCTTCTCCAATACGATGACGGAATGACCTGCCGCCGCAAGATAAGCTGCGGTTGTCAAGCCGTTGTGCCCGGCCCCGATAATGGCGACGTCGAACATGGAACAATTCATCCGAGAGAACGTTGTTTAGTCGGGGGACGGACCTGTTAAACATCCTCGCGGTGTTTGCTGCACCGCAATGATCCGACGGGAACACCATTTAATAGGTTTTTGCGTCAGGTATCAGCCGTTTTGGCGCCCAAAATGACTGTTAGCGGCAGTTGAAAAGCGGCGTCTTAGACTTGATCCGGCAGGCGAACACGTTTTTTCTGCGTGCTGGCAGGGAGAAAGACATGGCAAGCGCTGCGCAGACGTCGGGCGGCTTGGTCGTTCAAGACGGAACCTTCGACGAGAGCGAGGGTTCGAAGCTTGCGCGTTTCGCGGGACTGATGTTCGCCGCGCTTTTCCCGGCCTCCGTCTGGATGACGATTGCCAGCAAGGTTGCTGAAATTGTTGGCTATAAGCTCGATCTGGTCGCGCTCGTGTGGCTCGGCGCGGCGGTTGCTTTGGTGATGGTTTCTGCTTGCGCGCCGATCATGTTGCGGGACTGACCGCGTTTCGTCACGTCACCAGGTGCATCTGAGTTTCTCACACACGCCTCCGCGTCCGCCCGCGATCCGACAGCGCGAGGGCACGAATTCGCACCTCCGGCAGCTATAGCTGGATACGCAGCCGCGAAAACTTCCGCCGCGCTTGAATTGGCACGTCAGGATCGTCTGACAGTCGCGCTGTGGGTTAACGGCACCTTGAGGGCCCTCCTGGGCACGCGCTGTTCCGGCGCCGGCAAAGGCGACAAGAACCGTGACCATCAGCCATGACATGCGGCCAGACATCAGCGCCACCGGGCTCGGGCCTCAACGACCCAAGCATCTGCCCGAAGCAGCGATGCCGCAAGCTAAATCGTGCCCTTGAGGGCCCTACTCGGCCGCGAC
Organism: uncultured Hyphomicrobium sp.; assembly: GCA_902825785.1. Lineage (GTDB taxonomy): Bacteria > Pseudomonadota > Alphaproteobacteria > Rhizobiales > Hyphomicrobiaceae > Hyphomicrobium_B. The sequence continues at coordinate 5,859 of CADECN010000028.1, forward strand.
GCGCCTCTTTGGCCGCACCAGCTCCATATAGTCCTTCAAGAGCCGCTCGGTGAGCGTTCCGGGCTTGTAGCGATGTTCCCCGATCTCGGACACAGGGGTCACCTCTGCGGCCGTACCCGTGATGAAACATTCGCTGAAGGTGCTCAGTTCGTCCGGCATGATCACGCGCTCGACGACGTCTACGCCGCGCGCCTTGGCGAGCCCGATGACCGTTCGGCGCGTAATGCCGTCAAGAAAGCAGTCGGGAACGGGCGTGTGGATGGCGCCGTCGCGGATCAGGAAGATGTTAGCACCCGTGCACTCGGCAACTCGGCCGCGATAGTCGAGCATCAACGCGTCCGAGTAGCCTGCGCGTTCGGCGCGGTGTTTTTCGATCGTGCAGATCATGTAAAGCCCGGCCGCCTTGGCCTTCGAGGGTGCGCATGCCGGGTCGGGACGCCGGTACGTGGCATGAGCGATACGGATGCCCTTCAGCCGCTGCTCCATCGGGAAATACGAGCCCCAGTTCCACGCCGCGACCGCGAGGTGAATCTTGGCCTGCTGAGCAGACACGCCCATTTGTTCGCTGCCGCGCCACGCGATGGGACGCACGTAGCAGTCCGACAGCTTGTTGGCTGCAACGACGTCCCGGCACGCCTGGTCGATCTCGGCGACCGTGTAGGGGATGGTAAAGTCCATAATTCCAGCGCCTTCTACGAGGCGCTCGGAATGTTCCGTCAGCTTGAAGATTTCACCGTCGTAGGCACGTTCGCCTTCGAACACGGCGCTGGCGTAGTGAAGCGCGTGGGTCAGAAGGTGGATCTTAGCCTCGCGCCATGGGACTAGTTCGCCGTCGAACCAGATTTGCCCGTCGCGATCGTGATAGGGAACCAGATCTGCCATGCCTTTCCAGCCTTTGCTTGTTCTTTTCACGGCCCTTAAGCGCGCCGAAGGGCGCTGGCGGTACGGCCGCAACTCGTGTTCGTCAACGCAACAAACCCGGCGCACTTCAATCACGCGCGAGCGTCACTGAGGTCGTCGTAGCCACCGGACGATTAGCTCCGCAAGACCACGGCCGCAAGCGTCCCGCTCGGGAAATCTTCGGCAACAATTTGACTTGAAACGCAAAACAATCAAGGCCAATAAGTCAATATGACTGACATATTTTCTGACGGCGTAGCAGGTCGACGAAATCCCGCTGCAAGCAAGTCAAGTACAGCGGCCGATGCGGCCCGCGATATTCAACGTCATAACCTGGTCGGCTGCATCGAACTTTTCTACTTTGCCTACCGGGATTTCACGGCTGATCCGGACGCCATTCTCGCGCAGTACGGTTTTGGTCGCGCGCATCATCGCGTGCTGCACTTCGTGCATCGCAATCCCGGCCTCAAGGTCGCTGACCTTCTCGATATCCTGCGAATAACAAAGCAGAGTTTGGCGCGCGTTCTTAAGCAGCTGGTCGACGAAGGTTTCATTATCCAGCGCGCCGGCGATGAGGACAGACGCGAACGCCGTCTGTATGTTTCCGCAAAAGGCACGCGCCTGTCGGACAAACTAACGCAGATACAGTTGAAGCGGCTTGAATCGGCGCTCGCCTCTGCCGGACCGGATGCTGAGGCGCTGGCCCGCAGCTTCCTTTTTGCCATGATCGCCGACAAGGATCGGCCGCAAGTCGAAAGCTTGATCAACGGTAATGCAGCCGCCAACACCGCGAGCGACTGCGGCAGCGAATGAAGGTCGAAATGTCTCAACCTCGAAGCGAGCCGCTGCCCGACAACGCACCGCATATTCTGGTCGTCGACGACGATCAGAAAATTCGCGCGCTGCTCGGGCGGTTTCTTTCCGGTAACGGCTTTCGCGTGACGGAAGCCGCCGATGCCGCGTCGGCACGTGCCTACATGCGTGGACTGACGTTCGATCTGGTGCTTCTCGATGTGATGATGCCGGGCGAGTCCGGCTTGAGCCTCGCTCGTGATCTCAAGGAAACGCGGCCCGTTCCGATCTGCATGTTGACGGCGCTTGCGGAAACGGAAGACCGCATTTGCGGCCTTGAGGCGGGCGTCGATGATTACGTGTCGAAGCCTTTTGAGCCACGCGAACTGCTTCTGCGCGTGCGCAACATTCTACGGCGGGGCGCTGGCGTTACTGCGTGCCGGGATGACGTGCGCATGGGTAGCTGCGTATTCAACATCGCACGCGGCGAGCTCAAGCAGGACGACGAGACGATAAAGCTCACCGAACGCGAGCGCGATCTACTTCGCCTGTTCGCACAACGAATTGGTATCGCCATCCCGCGTCACGAACTATCCAACGACGACAGCACGGGCAGCGAGCGCGCCATCGACGTCCAAATCAACCGTCTGCGTCGAAAAATCGAAGCCGACCCCTCCAATCCGGTCTATTTGCAGACCGTGCGCGGTAAAGGCTACATCCTCTACAGCGACTGACCCCACGGTACATATCTTGTAGCCGCATGAGCCGCGGCTGCGTGGAGCAGAACGGCGATGGTTGCCGCGCGTGAAACGAGTGCAGACCTGAGCAAGCCGGAACGTTGGTATCAACGGCTCCGCGACCATCCGCTTGCGTCGCGCTTTGCCGTGCATGTGTCCGAAATTCTGCCCAAGGGCCTGTATGCCCGCGCGCTGCTGATCATCATCACGCCGATCGTGGTGCTGGAAGGCGTCATCGCTTTCGCGTTCATGGAGCGCCATTGGCAAGCCGTGACGCGGCGTCTGTCCGAAGCAACCGCACGAGATATCGGCGCGCTGATCGATATTTACACTCAGGTGCCGGGTAGCGGCGAGCCGCAACGCATTATCGATCTGGCCCGCAAGCGACTGAACCTCACGATGGAGGTTCTGCCGCAGGGAGATTTGCCGCCGCCCGGACCAAAGCCGTTCTTCCGGCTGCTCGATAAGGCGCTTTCGAATGAGTTGCGAAAGCATGTGCAGTTGCCGTTCTGGATCGACACGGTGGGCGAATCTCAGAACGTCGAAATTCGGGTAAAGCTCGACGACGCCATTCTGCGTTTCGTTGCGACGCGCAGCCAGACCTACGCGTCGAACTCGCATATCTTCCTGCTGTGGATGGTCGGATCGTCCATTATCCTGCTCACCGTCGCCATTCTCTTCCTTCGCAACCAGATCCGCCCGATACTGCGGCTCGCCGATGCCGCAGACGCCTTCGGCAAGGGGCGATCGTTCCCCGACGACTTCCGGCCGCGCGGCGCGCGAGAGGTGCGGCAGGCCGCGCTCGCTTTCATGCAGATGCGAGACCGTATCAAGACGCATGTCGAGCAGCGCACGACGATGCTCGCCGGCGTCAGCCACGACCTGCGGACGGTTCTAACGCGCTTCAAGCTGGAACTGGCGTTGCTTGGCGATACGCCGGAAACGCGGGCGCTGTCGGCCGACGTGGACGAAATGAAATACATGCTGGAGGATTACCTCGCGTTCGCCAAAGGAGACGGCGGAGAAGAAGCTACTCCGACAAACCTGCAGGAGCTGCTGCAAGAGATTGTCGATGACGCGCAGATCTACGGCTGTCCCATCGACCTGCGCTTCCGCAGAAGCAAAGGCGAGATCGTCCTGCCGCTCAAGCGCCAGGCGCTAAAGCGGGCGATCATGAACCTTGTGACCAATGCCGCGCGCTTCGGTGAGCAGATCGTCATACGCGTCGCCCCCGAAAACCAGTGGGTCCGTATCGAGGTTGACGACGACGGGCCAGGCATTCCGGCCGAAGAACGCGAAAACGTGTTCCGCCCGTTCTATCGGCTCGATCACGCCCGTAACCAGGACGAAGGCAACAGCGGCCTTGGGCTCGCCATCGCGCGCGACATCGCCAAGAGCCACGGCGGCGAGGTCGCCCTTGGCGAGAGCTCGATGGGCGGCCTCAGGGCCATCATTTCGCTACCGATGTGAACGGTTCGGCTTTTGGCTGCCAAGAGCACACGGGCTTGTGACTTGAATGTTATGTTATGAAGTTACATTATCAGAACTCGGAACTGGCTGGCTTACGCGCTTCGACGTGGCTCAGGTGTCCTCCAGGCCATTGTCACCGGCTCCGACCGTTTCGATCGCCGTGGGTGAAAGCCCAATCGAGACGGCTCCATTTGGCCGCGTTCTCAGGTGCTCGACCGACTACCCAGCCCGGTCAGCTCCCGAGTTCGCGGCCGCGCCTTTGGGCGGCCGCCACTGCCGCCGTCATCAACTCCTGAAGACCACCGCTGTCCTTCATTAGAACGTCCAGCGCAGCCGCGGTCGTGCCTCCCGGTGAGGTGACGTTCTTGCGCAAATGTTCGGCGGACAGTTCCGATTGATTGAGCAGTTCGCCCGCGCCGGCAACGGTGGCGCGCGCCAAACGCGTTGCGGTCGCCCGATCGAGACCGGCGGCGACGCCCGCGTTTGCGAGTACCTCGCACAGTAGGAAGACGTATGCGGGGCCCGAGCCGGACACGGCCGTGACCGCATCGATGAGGGCTTCATTTTCGAGCCAGACCACCTCGCCAACGGCGCCGAGCAGCGCCTCGCACGCCTCCTTCTGCGCGTCCGTGACGTGACTGTTCGCGACGACGCCCGTTACGCCGCGGCCGATTGCGGCCGGCGTGTTCGGCATGGCGCGCACCACGGCGGTGCTGGGTTTCAAATTCGCTTCGAAGCCTGCGATCGTCTTTCCGGCGGCGATCGACAGCACAACTGTACCGGTGCCGGCCAGAGCTGCGAGCGGCGGAAATACGTCCGCCATCACCTGGGGTTTGACGGCGACGACGATCACAGAAGGAGCCGGCGACACGGCGTCGAGCTGCGATTGGACCCTGATCCCGTGCGTTGCTGCGAGTTGGCGCGTCTCGGTCGACGGAGCCGGTTCAAGCACAATGAGGTTGGACGGGTCGAGGCCGCGCGCCAGCCAGCCCGAGAGCATCGCCGTACCCATCTTGCCGGCACCGGCGAGAACAACCGGGCCGGTACGCAAAAAGGCCGTGTCGGAAAGACTGGTGCGCGAGGCGCCCATAACGCATGTACCGGTTAGGCTGGTGAAGCCGGATCAGGCTTGGCCCTGCGTCTCGAACATGGTCGAGACCAGTGCTTCGCGGCTTTCCTTACCCGCCCATACGACGAACTGGAAGGCCTGATAATAGCGCTCGCAACCTTCCAGAGCGGCTTTCAGCATCGCCTCGCATTGACGAACGGTCGCAACCGCGCCGTTCAAGAGCAGGGCATGGCGGAACATCACCAAGCCCTCCTGTGTCCAAAGATCGAAGTGGCCGAGCCAGAGCTGTTCGTTGATCTGGGCGATCAGCCGGTACATCTCGGTGAGCCGGTTCTCGGGCACGCGGAAATCGAAGGCGCACGCCAAGTGCATCGCCTCCAGATCTTCGCGCCAATTGAGCGAGATGTGATAGTCGGCCCACGTGCCGGCGACGATCAGGGTCAACTCGTCATCACTCGCGCGTTCAAGTGGCCAGTCGTGACTGTGGGCCAGTTGCTCGATGAGATCGATGGGATTGATCGCGCGACCAGCAGCCTTCTCAGTCATTCCCATCGACGACTATCCCCCCAAATTCCGTTGCCGCCAGCGTGCAATTTGCTGCGCACTTTCCGATGTCTAGACAGGGCGCAGCGTCACGCCTCCGTTGGGCCGGACGAAAACAGAGCCGCCCACGAGTCGCAAGGCAACCAGCACCGGGGCGTCGCCTTGTCCACGGGCAAAGTGGCGAAGCGCGGGCAACGCACCTCAAACGCCGTCACCTGTGGTCAATCTGTAGATAAAGTTGTCGGTGGCACGCCCGCATCAGCGGCGATTCCCGACGGCCCGCGGTCTGACAAGCGAACGACGCCCGGCAATCACTCGGACGGTAGTTTGGCGATGCGCGCTTCAAGTGCGGCGAGGCGTTCGGCGAGTGCGTTGTTCTCCTCGCGGGCCTTTTGCGCCATCGCCTTCACAGCCTCGAACTCCTCCTGCGTGACGACGTTCATGTCGCGCAGGAACTTCTCGGCCTGGGCGCGAAACATGGTTTCCGTCTCCCGCTTCATGCCTTCTGCGGCGCCCGCAGCGTCCGTCATCAGCTTGGCGATGTCGTCGAATATGCGGTTCGATGTCTGTGTCATGGGGACGGTCCGTTTCGCTACTTAGGTCTACCTAGGGCGCACCGACCGGTGATGCAACAAGGCGACAGGGCAAGCCATGGCAGAAGTTCGCCAAATTCGCTACTGAGGTCTTTAAGGGGCGTCCGGCTAGGTGGCCGCCGGCACATGTGATGACAGCGGGATGCGACTTCTGTCCGCTCGATCGGCACTCGAGGACTTATGACGGCATTGCTGCTGCTAACCTTTCCGAACATTGATCCGGTAGCGCTCGCCATCGGCCCGATTGCGATCAAGTGGTACGGGCTCGCCTACATGGCAGGGCTCATTCTGGGCTGGCTCTATGTCCGGTGGCTCGTGTCCACGCCCGAACTCTGGCGCTCGGACAAACCGCCGTTCGGCGTCGAGCGCGTCGACGACCTCCTCCTCTTCATGACGATCGCCATCATCGTCGGCGGGCGGCTCGGACAAGTGCTGCTCTACGATCCGAGCTTCTATTTCGCCAACCCGGCCGAGATCGTCAAAGTCTGGAAGGGCGGCATGAGCTTCCACGGGGCAGTCATCGCCTCGGCGATCGCTCTCCTATTGTTCGCCCGGCAATTCAATGTCAGCGCGCGATCCGTAATGGACCTGAGTTGCGCCGCTAGTCCGTTCGGGCTGTTCTTCGGACGAATTGCGAACTTCATCAATTCGGAACACTGGGGGCGCATCAGCGACAGTCCGCTCGCCATGGTTTTTCCGAACGGCGGACCGGTGCCGCGCCACCCGAGCCAGCTCTATGAAGCAGTGCTCGAAGGCTTGGTCATGCTCGGCATCATTCTCGTCGCTGTGCATGTCTGGAAGGGGCTCAAGCGGCCCGGGCTCGTTACCGGCATCTGGCTTGCCTGGTACGCAATCGCGCGAATGATCTGCGAATTCTTCCGCGAGCCGGAACCGACGCACGCCCTCAACATCGAGCCGTTCACCGCAGGCCAGGTCTATTGTGTCCCGATGCTGCTGCTCGGCATCTATTTCATCGTTTCCGCCCGGCGGGCAGCGGAACAGACGAAGGCGGTAGCGTGAGCATGACACCGGCGCGTCAGGAGACTGCCCTCGCCGAACGGCTCAAGGACGCCATCAGAAGCGGCGGCCCCATCAGCGTCAGCGATTTCATGTCGCGATGCCTGTGGGACGAACGTTTCGGCTACTACCGGACGCGACCGGTGATCGGCGCGGCGGGCGACTTCATCACGGCGGCGGAGGTTTCGCAGGTCTTTGGCGAGATCGTGGGATTGTGGTCGGCGGTCGTCTGGCAACAGGTCATGCAGGCGCCCGGCAAAGTGACGCTCGTGGAGTACGGCCCGGGACGGGCCACCATGATGCGCGACGCGCTGCGAGCGGCGCGCGTCGTCAAGGGATTCATGGATGCGACCCGGGTTCATCTTGTCGAGATGAGCGAGGCGCTCGCGTCGCTCCAGCGTGCAACCCTTGAGGACTGCGGATGTCCGGTGAGCTGGGGTCAAAACCTTGTCGGTTTCGAAAGCCCGGCAATCGTCCTTGCCAACGAGTTTTTGGATTCTTGGCCGATCTCGCAATGGATCCGCACCGTCGACGGTTGGCGCGAACGCGCAATCGGGATCGACGAGAAAAACGAGCTTTGCTTCACGACGCGCGACGGACCGCCGCCGCAGGATACGGTTTCTCCGAGCCTGATGGCTACGCCGCGAGGCGGCATCGTTGAGAGCCAGCGGCCGAGGCTGTTTGCGGAGGCGCTGCGCAAACTGTCGGAGCGCGGTCCTGTCGCCGCACTCATTATCGACTATGGCTATACCGCGCCCACCCACACCGACACGTTCCAGGCCGTTCGCAAGCATGGCTACGAGTCGCCATTGGCGTCTCCCGGCGAGGCCGATCTGTCAGCGCACGTGAATTTCTACGAACTCGCGTTGCTTCTGCACGGCGCGGGTCTCGCCATTGACGGTCCCGTGACGCAAGCAGAGTTTCTGGGTGCGCTAGGCATTGTTGAGCGCGCCACGCGACTTATGAAGGCCAATCCCAAACGGGCCGGCGAAATAGAGACGGCAGTCGCGCGCCTCATTGCACCCAACGGCATGGGCACGCGCTTCAAGGTCATTGGCGTGCGCTCCGCGGGGCTTCCGGTGTTGCCGGGCTTTGCCGCGGCCGGATAGGCCTGCGCCCCAGCACGCTGGACAGTTGAGGCCCGAGCCCCGATAACGCGCCAAATGCTGCAGCCGCTCCACGCCTTGTCTCTCGCATCGCTTGCCAACATAAGGCACGGCTTCTTCACGCGCGTGGGCGGGCGCTCACAGGGCATCTACGCGGAGCTAAATTGCGGCTTCGGCTCTTCCGATGACAAGTCGGCGGTCGCCGAGAACCGGCGCAGCATCTCTGATCATCTGGGTGGCCGGTTCGACGACGTCGTCACGCTCTACCAGGAACACGGCACGTTGGCACTGAGCGTCGATCGACCGCCTTCGCAAGGTGATCCCCTCCCACGCGCCGACGCGGTCGTCACGCGGGTTCCCGGGCTCGTCATCGGTGTACTGACGGCCGACTGCACCCCGGTTTTGCTGGCCGATACTGAGGCTGGCGTCGTCGGAGCGGCACATGCGGGCTGGCGCGGAGCTGTGAACGGCGTTCTGGAGAGTGTCGTTGCGGAAATGGAGCGCAATGGGGCCCGGAGGGCGCGCATCGTGGCGGCTGTAGGTCCCTGCATCAGCCAGGCAGCATACGAGGTTGGAGCGGAATACCACGCCACGGTAACGGCTAGCGATTCATCTGCCGCGCCGTTTTTCCGCGTGCCCGCCGGCGGGCAAAAAGCCCATTTCGACCTTCCGGGCTACGTAACCATGCGCCTTTCGGCGGCCGGCCTTTGCTCAGTTGAGCGCCAAGCTCCGTGTACGCACGAGAACGAATCACAATTCTTCAGCTATAGGCGCGCGACGCAGCGAAAAGAACTAGATTACGGCCGCCAAATCTCTGCCATTGTCGTGGCTTAACGGCACAATCCACAGAGAAGACCGTCGCATTTGCGGGATTGCATGGCCTAACCACACATTAGGGGTGGCGGCCATCTGGACGGCCGATGCGGCGCTGATCTACAGGTTCGAGGGTCAGTACCGGTAGTATCAGGGGAGTTCAGGCCGCGGGGTAGAGTTTAACCGGCCGCCGGACGTTTTGCGGTTGGAACAGGGGGGGCGTCACGTGACGGCCTTTGACTCTATGACGCGCGCTTCAATTCGTACCGTCGGCCCAATTCTTGTTGCGTCGATTGCCGCTCTCGCCATGGCGGGATGCGAGTCGGCGTCCAACATACTTTCCAGCAACAACGCCACACCGGACACACAGCTGGCGCAGCCGGCGACGTCCGGTTCGACGCAAACCGCGAAGGTGCAGATTGCGCCGATCATCGGTTCGCCGGAGAACGTGGCGCGTGATCTGCAGACACAGCTTGCATCCGCGCTCGATAAGAATCGTATCAGCGTGGCGTCGGCTGCGAACTCAACCGGTGACTACATCGTGCGCGGGTACATCGTGGCGGCGCGCGAGAAAACCGGCTCGAAAATTTCATACATCTGGGATCTGACCGATCAGGCCGGCAAGCGCGTTCATCGCGTTACGGGCGAAGAGTTCGCGGCCGGTGCCGGCAAAGATCCCTGGACCGCCGTCACACCGCAAGTTGTGCAAAGCATAGCCGACAAGACGGCTGCGCAGATCGCGAGCTGGCTTCCTGGTAGCAGCGCGAACAACATCCCCGTCGCCGCCAACACCAACTCCTCGACCGTAGGCACGCAGGCTTCCTTGCCGCCGGGTTCGAGCGGTGGTGCGGCACCGGCAGCGCCGAGCACGTCGCAGCCATCGCAACTTTCGATGGCGAACTCGCCGTCGAATGTCACGGGCAGTATCACGGGGCCGGTGTCCGCGCTGGTGCCGACAGTCACCGGCGCGCCGGGCGACGGCAGCACCTCGCTGACCGGCGCGATCCAGCGCGAGCTGACCAGGAACGGCGTGGCGCTGGCGTCGGCAAGCGGTGCCCAGACCTACAAGGTCGAAGGCAAGGTCGCGATGGGGCAGGGTAAAGACGGCAAGCAGCCGATCCAGATCGACTGGAACGTGATCGACCCGTCGGGCAAGAAACTCGGAACGGTATCTCAGAAGAACGAGGTGCCGCAGGGCTCGCTTGACGGCGCATGGGGCCGGACGGCCGACGCCGCAGCGCAGGCAGCCGCTCAGGGCATCATCAAGCTCCTGCCGCCGGCGAAGGCGACAAATTAAGCAACCGGTGCGAAGCCTTGTTACCGGTGACAAAAAGGTTCTGAATGAAGTGGGCCCGGGCGGTTGAAACGCCCGGGCCCAATTGCTACAAGCCCGCCGAACGCCGACATCCGGGACACGTCTTATGCCATTCGACGCCAGAGGTGGTGACAATCGAGGTGGCGACGGCCGAGGAAAGCTCGAAGTGAAGATCGTCGCCGGCAACAGCAATCGCCCACTCGCGGATGCGATCTGCGCTCACCTGAAGCTGCCCATGACGAAGGGCCAGGTTAAGCGCTTCGCCGACATGGAAATCTTCGTCGAGATTCAGGAGAACGTGCGCGGCCAGGACGTTTTCGTCCTGCAGTCGACGTCGTTTCCGGCCAACGACAACCTGATGGAGCTGTTGATCCTGCTCGATGCGCTGAAGCGCTCGTCCGCGAAAAGGATCACCGCTGTCATTCCCTATTTCGGCTACGCACGTCAGGATCGAAAGCCGGGTCCCCGTACGCCGATCTCCGCCAAGCTCGTCGCCAACCTCATCGAGCGCGCTGGCGCCGACCGCGTTCTGACGCTCGATCTGCATGCCGGACAGATCCAGGGCTTTTTCGATATCCCGACCGACAACTTGTTCGCGGCGCCAGTCATGACGCGCGATATCGAAGACACCTTCGGCAAGACCGACGATATCGTCGTCGTGTCGCCGGACGTTGGCGGCGTGGTTCGCGCACGGGCTCTTGCGAAACGTATCGGCGCGCCGATCGCGATCTGCGACAAGCGTCGCGAGCGTCCGGGCGAGAGCGAAGTGATGAACGTCATTGGCGATGTCGATGGCAAGCGCTGCATCCTCATCGACGACATCGTCGATTCAGGCGGCACCCTGGTGAACGCGGCTGAGGCCTTGCTCAAGTCGGGGGCTACCGAAGCATCTGCCTACATCACGCATGCCGTCCTATCGGGCGGCGCGGTCAGCCGTATCCAGAATTCGCGGCTGAAGTCGCTCGTGATCACGGACTCCATTCTGCCGACGGAGGCTGTAAAGGCGGCACGCAATATCCGCGTGATATCGATCGCGCCATTAATCGGCGAGGCGATCCTGCGCACGAGTCGGGAAGAAAGCGTATCCAGCCTGTTCTACTAAACTCGCTGGGCGTGGGCCGATTTTGCCTGTCCGGCCGCCGTTAACCTTGCCATCCCACGAATCATCCTCGATGATACATTCTGTCGCGGGGGTAAAATAATATCTTGGGAGACTGGACAATGGATCCAACAACATTGGTGATCTGGCTGATCATCGGTGCCATCGCAGGATGGCTGGCAGGTCAGGTTATGAAGGGGGCCGGGTTCGGCCTCGTTGGCAATATCATAGTCGGCATCGTCGGCGCGTTCATCGCCGGCTGGTTATTCCCATCTCTCGGCTGGGAGTTGGGTGGTGGCCCTCTCGGAGCGATCATCGCTGCCGCGATCGGCGCGTGCCTGCTTCTGTTCATAGTCAGCTTGGTCAAGCGAGCGTGACGAGTTCGCGATAGCCACGACCGCTTTTTTCTAGTCCTGCTTAGCGGAGCGCTCCCCCGCGGTGCGCTCCGTTTGATTTTGACACGATGCGGCAACCGCTTGTTACGCGTCGTTCGGCCCAGCGCATGTTGCGCATTGCCCGCGTAGTTCCAGCGTCATCGATCGCACGTGGAACGCGGCGCGCTTGGCCCAAAGCCGAAGCGCCTTCTCAGCGGCCGGACTATCGAACTCCTCAACCGCGCCACACGCATCACAGATCGCAAAGACCACCTTGCCGTGGTGACGGGGATGATTGCAGGCGACGAACGCATTCAAACTCTCAAGTCGATGCGCCAATCCATCGTCGATCAGCCTTTGCAAAGCACGGTAGATCGTCGGCGGGGCCGTCACGCCCTTTTCGCGCACCTGCTCAATGAGTTCGTAGGCGCTCACAGGCCGTCCCACTCCGCGCAGCGCCTCTACAATGATTTTGTCCTGGTCCGCCGCGGAGCGGCGTCTCGATGTTTTGCGCTGCGACTGGGCCATGGCTCCGATCCGACGTCGTCTTTTGCTAAGCTAGTCCCGATGTTCCCACAAACAACACGTTTTTCCAGGTATTTGGCTCACTGTGACGCGGCCGGGCCCGATATTCCAGGGCCTATTGCCCCGGCCCATGCCCGAGGTTATAAGCCCCGCAATCTCAGAAAACGTTTTTGAGACGCCGCCCGGCACCCTTGGAGGCCGGTTGCGGCTAAAAATGCTTCCGGCGCTTTTTGCGCAGGACGCCATTAACACGGAGACGATGCCATGTCTGAGCTTATCCCGCTCAAGGCTTCGGCGCGCCCGCGTGCCGGCAAGGGGGCCGCACGTCAAGCTCGCCGCGAAGGAAACGTACCCGCCGTCATTTACGGCGACAACCAGACCCCAATCACGATCGTCATCGAATACAATTCGCTCTGGAAGCAGTACCTGAAGGGTCACTTCACCTCTACGGCGATCGAACTCGATGTCGATGGCGCCAAGCACATCGTGCTTGCCCGCGACGTGCAACTCGACCCCGTTCGCGATACCCCGCTGCACGTCGATTTTCAGCGCGTCGGTAAGGACGGTGTGATCCGCGTCGCCATTCCCGTGCATTTCACGAACGAGCAGCTCTCACCGGGCCTGAAGCGCGGTGGTGTGCTCAATATCGTGCGGCACGAGGTCGAGGTGTTCTGCCCCTACGACAAGATCCCGAAGTTCTTCGAGATCAATCTTGAAGGCCTCGAAATCGGCCGTTCGATCCACATTTCGTCCGTTGGGCTTCCCGATGGTGTGAAGCCGGTAATCGCCAATCGCGACTTCACGATCGCGACGATCGCCGGTGCGCTCAAGGGCGACGACGAGGCTGCAAGCGCGACGGCCGCGACCGCCGACGCTGCGGCTCCGGCAGCCGATGGAAAGGCCGCCGCGGGCAAGGCCGCCGCTGCCGCTCCGGCCGGCAAGGCCGCGGCAGCAGCTCCCGCAGGCAAGGCGGCCGCTGCCGCCAAGCCGGCAGGCAAGAAGTAACGATGGATACCGGCGCGGCTACAGCAGCCGCGCCGGCTCCCTTTCGCATCGTTGGATGAACGATGAAGCTCTTCGTCGGTCTTGGAAATCCCGGCGAGAAGTATCGCCGACACCGCCACAACATCGGGTTCATGGCGGTCGATCGTATTGCGGACCGACACGGCTTCGGCCCTTGGCGCAAAAAATTCTCCGGCCTTGTCAGCGAAGGAACGCTGATCGGCGAGCGCGTCACGCTGCTGAAACCCGAGACCTACATGAACGATAGCGGGCAATCCGTCGGAGAGGCGGCGCGCTTCCTGAAAGTTCCGGTGGCGGACCTCTACGTCTTTCACGACGAACTCGATCTCGCTCCGGGAAAAATCAAAGTGAAGGCGGGCGGCGGCAACGCCGGTCATAACGGTTTGCGCTCAATCAGCGCCCATCTCGATAATGACTACGTGCGCGTCAGGCTCGGGATCGGGCATCCGGGCTCCAAGGACGTGGTGGCTCATTACGTGCTCAATGACTTCGCCAAGTCCGAGCACGCGTGGCTCGATCCGCTGCTCGACGCCATCGCCGAGGCGGCGCCCATGCTCGCAAAGGGCGATGAGGCACGTTTTCTCAGCGACGTTGCCCTTAAGACACGGCCTGAAAAACCTACTCGCTCCAATGAAAGTAGCGAGCGTGAGCCCCGGCACAAAGCCGCGCCTGCGCGTTCGCATCCCGCCGGCGAACGGGTCAGCAAGCGCCAGTCGGCGCTCGCCGAGAACTTGAAAAAATGGCTGGGCGCGCGAAAATCCGGCGGCGATGAGGGCTGATCGGGCGGCCGGATAAAAGCAATGCAGGGAGTTGAGTGCGTTCATGGCGAACACTGGCGGCTATGGAGACTATCCCGGCGGCTACGCGACATTCGATGACCGTCGGCGCGGCGGTTTGCTCGGTGCATTCGACAGGTTCTTTGGGCGCGGTCTCAACACATGGGTCGGCCTGCTGGCCCTTCTCTTTTCGGTTGTCGTGTTCGGCTTCGTCGCGCGCGACTTTTACTGGTCCAGCATCACGCACAAGAGCGGGCTCGAGCGGATAACGGCGCTGCGATGGAACGAGCGCACGCTCGTTTTCCC
>CADECN010000029.1:0-13765 GCA_902825785.1 uncultured Hyphomicrobium sp.
TCGACATCGACTTCTGCCAGGACCGGCGCGACGAGGTGATCCGCTACGTCCAGGACAAGTACGGCCACGACCGCGTCGCCCAGATCATCACGCACGGCAAGTTGCAGGCGCGCGCGGTGCTGCGCGACGTCGGCCGCGTGCTGCAGATGCCCTACGGGCAGGTCGACCGTCTCTGCAAGCTTGTGCCGAACAACCCCGCCAATCCTGTCACGCTAAAGCAGGCGATCGACGGCGAGCCAAAGCTGCAGGAGGAACGCGACCGGGAGCCGATCGTTGCGCGCTTGCTGGAAATTGCGCAGAAGCTCGAAGGACTTTACCGGCACGCGTCCACACATGCCGCCGGTATCGTCATCGGAGATCGGCCTCTCGAAGAGCTGGTGCCGCTCTACCGCGATCCGAAGTCCCATTTTCCCATCACGCAGTTCAACTGGAAAATGGTCGAGGCGGCGGGGCTGGTAAAGTTCGACTTCCTCGGTCTCAAGACACTCACCGTGCTGGAGAAAGCCGTCGATCTCGTCAAGCGCGGACGAGGCGTCGAGATCGACCTGGCGGGGCTCGCGCTCAACGACGTCGAGACCTACAGGATACTCGCGAGGGCCGATACGGCAGGCGTGTTCCAGCTCGAAAGCACGGGCATGCGCGAGAGCCTGAAACGGCTCAAGCCCGACCGCTTCGAGGATATCGTCGCCATGGTCGCGCTGTACCGGCCCGGACCCATGGAGAACATTCCGGTCTACATCAACCGTAAGCACGGCGAAGAACCGGTCGACTACATGCATCCGATGCTGGAAGGCATCCTGAAGGAAACCTACGGCGTCATCATCTATCAGGAGCAGGTCATCCAGATCGCGCAGGTGATGGGTGGCTATACACTCGGGCAGGCCGACCTGTTGCGTCGCGCCATGGGTAAAAAAGACAAGGCCGAGATGGCCGCCCAGAAGGCGCGCTTCGTCGAGGGTGCGATTGCGAAAGGCGTCAAGAAGCAGGACGCGGTCGACATCTTCGAGCAGGTCGACAAGTTCGCCGGCTACGGCTTCAACAAATCGCATGCGGCTGCGTATGCGCTCGTCAGTTATCAGACGGCGTACATGAAGGCGCATTTTCGCGAGGAATACCTTGCCGCATCGATGACGCTCGATATGGGCAATACCGACAAGCTTGCGATGTTCGCGAGCGAAGCGAAAAAATCAGGGATCGCGATATTGCCGCCGTGCGTAAACGCATCCGGCGTCGATTTCGGCGTCGAGCAGGCCAAGCCCGGCGCCAAGGCGGGCGCGATCCGCTATTCGCTCGCAGCCTTGAAGAACATCGGCGCGTCCGCGGTAGAGACGATCGTGTCGGCGCGCGAGTCTGGCGGCTGTTATGCGTCGCTTGGTGATTTTGCCAACCGGCTGGATGGCAAGGCACTGAACAAGCGCGGCGTTGAAACGCTTGCCAAAGGCGGGGCGTTCGACACACTCAACAACGACCGCGCGCTCGTGGTGGCCAATGCCGATACTATCCTGGCGCAAGCACAACGGCGCTCGTCGGATGTGGCACAGGGTACGTCCGATTTGTTCGGCAGTGCGGCGAGCGCACCGGAGCTGGTGCTGCGATCGGCGACGCAATGGACGCCGACCGAACGGCTCGGCGCCGAGTTCGAGGCGGTCGGCTTCTATCTTTCGGGTCATCCGCTCGATCAGTACGAGACCGCGCTCGCGAAGCTCGGCGTCAAGCGCTTTACGGAATTCGAGGCGTTGACGGAGCGCGGTGCTACCGCAGGGCGGTTGGCGGGCATCGTCATTTCGGCGCGCGAGAGGCGCTCCCAAAAGGGCAACAAGTTCGCCTTCGCGATGTTTTCCGACACCAGCGGTCAGTTCGAAGCTGTCGTGTTCTCCGATACACTTTCGGCCGCGCGTGATCTGCTCGAAGCGGGAACGGCCGTCATTGTGTCGGTCGAAGCTGAGCGCGACGGCGACACTTTGAAAATGCGCGCGCAAAGTATCGAAGCTCTCGACAAGGCGGCCGCGGGTATCAAGCGCAACTTGAAACTTGTGATGGGTACAGGGGGCATGAAATCGCCCGAGGCGAGCATCAACGACGTGCGTGCACGCTTGAAGCCGGTTGCGCGCGGCGGCGAGGTGCGCATCGTGTTGCCGCTTGAGGAACTTGGACGCGAAGTCGAATTCGTTGTTCCAGGATTTTACGATGTCTCACCCAACGAGGCAGGCCGTCTGGCAGCACTCGCTGGGGTTGCGGAAGTCGTTGAGCTATAGCGACAGTCACAAAACGTTCACGCCTTTCGCGGAATTTTCTTCCGACGGTTTTGACGATCCAATGCGTTACTCCTCTCAGACGCCGTCGAGCGTCTTACACGTCCGTACAAGAGAGGAGACGTTGATGAATAAGAGCATTCTGGCAGCTGCGGCTTTCGCTGCGCTGGCTCTTGGTACCGCAGGCACGGCAAATGCCGGAGTTGCAAGCGGAAATCTGGGCGGCATCAGCGCTGCTGCGCCGGAACTGGCACAGGTGGTGCACTATAAAAAGCACAAGCATCACCGTCACTGGAAGCACAAGAAGAAGCGGCACTGCGTCTGGCGCTTTGGCAAGAAGCGTTGCTGGTGGCGCTAAGGTCTGCTGAAATGGCAGCTCTGGCGGGTGGCGCTGTGCGCCCCCGCCAGATATAGACCCGGCGCAGGGGGTCGGGAGGCGTCGACGAAAACATTCGTCGCGCCTATATGGGACACGAATTACCCAATTGCCGGGAGGAGAAATCGAACATGTCGAAGTATATTGCGCTGGTTGTTGCTTCAGTGCTGATGGTCGCGCCGGCGCTGGCGCAGGACGATCCGCCGCCAGGCGATGCACCAGCAGCTGATGCGGCGCCGGCAACGCCGGCGGTGAGCGCGGAGACGATCACGAGCACGATCGAAGCGACGGCGGCCGACGGCTCGAAAGTCAAAGCCTATTGCGCCATGGCCGCGAAGATCAACGATATCGGCGATGACGAAAAGAAGGCTGAAGCGGCGGGTGACGAGATAGACGGCTACTTTAAAGAACTCGGTGCGGAATTCGAAGCTGCTTGGAACGCCGGTCAGGATGCCGCGCCCGACAGCGCTGAAGCGAAGGCCTTTGAAGAAGCGATGACGAAACTCGACGACAAGTGCGGCGGCGGCTGATTGTTCGTGATGCTCGCAAGAACATAGGGCCCAGGTTCGGACAACACCGAACCTGGGCCTTTCCCGTAGCGCTGTTCGTTGGCTATCAAATCCACGAAGGCAGCGGAGATGGTACTGCAATGCGTAGACCCGAGCGGGCCGCGGCCACTTGGTCGCCAGGCTAAAGGGTTGCAAAAGCGCGGCTGATCCGTCATAAGCCCCCTCATCTCACACGCAGGCCCTATGCGGCGAGAGGATTGAAAGCCCCTCTCCTCGCTCCGGTGGAAATTCAACAATCTGAAAAGATTGAGTTTTTCTTCTCCAGGCCTGCGGCGGATCAACCGGAAAAGGACGTTACGCTGATGGCTCTTCCCGCCTTCAACATGCGCCAGCTTTTGGAAGCCGGCGTTCACTTCGGTCACCAGGCCCACCGCTGGAACCCCAAGATGGCTCCGTTCATCTATGGGTCGCGCAACAAGATCCATATCGTCGACCTGACGCAGACGGTGCCGATGCTGCACCAAGCGCTACTCAAGGTATCCGATACGGTCGCCGGGGGCGGCCGCGTGCTATTCGTCGCGACTAAGCGTCAGGCCGCCGACGGCATCGCCGATGCCGCCAAGCGCAGCGCGCAGTACTACATGAATCATCGTTGGCTCGGCGGTACGCTGACCAACTGGAAGACGGTTTCTCAGTCGATCCGCCGGCTGCGCCAGCTTGACGACATTCTCGCCGACCCGCAGGGCCGCACGAAGAAGGAAGTGCTGACGATTACACGCGAGCGCGACAAGCTCAGCCAGTCGCTCGGCGGTATCAAGGACATGGGCGGCACACCCGACCTGCTCGTCGTCATCGATACAAACAAGGAATCGATCGCGATCCAGGAAGCGCGCAAGCTCAATATTCCGATCGTCGCAATCGTCGATACGAACTGCGATCCTGATGGCATCGACTTCCCGGTGCCGGGCAACGACGACGCGGGCCGTGCGATTACGCTCTACTGCGATCTGATGGCACGTGCAGCACTCGACGGCCTGGAACGCTCGCAAGGAGCATCGGGCGTCGACGTCGGTGCATCCGTGACGCCGCCGGCGGAAGACCTGCCGAAAGTGACGTTCAAGGGTATCGAGGCGGCACGCGGCGAGGCAGACGATCTCAAGCGCATCACAGGTGTCACGGGAAAGCTCGAGCAGCGCCTCAACGACTCCGGCGTGTTCCATTTTTGGCAGATCGCCGATCTCGACACCGACCACACCGAGGCGCTGGACCGGCTGCTGAGGCTCAAGGGTCAGATCGCAAAGGAAGACTGGGTCGGACAGGCCAAGAAGCTTGTCGAGCAGGCTTCCGCCTAGGAGCGCGCGAAAGCGTGATCAGGCCGAACTGAAATACGAGGCGCCCGTGCGGCGCCTCGAAACCTAATGGGTGAAACGATGACGATCACGGCGGCTGACGTAAAGAAGCTGCGCGATATGACCGGCGCCGGCATGATGGACTGCAAGACGGCGCTTACCGAGACGAACGGCGACATCGAAGCCGCCGTCGATCTGCTGCGCAAGAAAGGTCTGTCGAAGGCGGCGAAGAAATCCGGTCGCGTTGCGGCCGACGGTCTTATCGGGATCGTTGCCAACGGCAAGGACGGCGCGGTCGTCGAGGTCAACTCGGAAACCGATTTCGTCGCCCGCAACGGCGACTTCCAGGACATGGTGAGGAAGATCACGTCTCTGGCGCCAGCCGCGAAGGGCGATTTCGCCAAGCTCTTGGCCGCAAATTATCCGGGTACGCAGAACTCGGTCGATACGCAGGTCAAGGAGATGGTGGCGACCATTGGCGAGAATATGAGTGTGCGCCGTACAGCCGCGATTTCGGTCAAGGACGGCGTCGTCGCGGACTACGTTCACTCAAAGGTCGCGGACGGCCTCGGCAAGATCGGCGTGCTCGTCGCGCTTGAAAGCGCCGGCGACAAGCCGAGCCTCTTCGACTTCGGACGCAAGGTCGCCATGCACATCGCAGCATCGCCGGCGACGCTCGTCGTCAGCGAGGCCGAGCTCTCCAAGGATGCGATCGACAGAGAACGTGCGATCTACGTGGAGCAAGCCAAGGCCGAGCCGCGCAATGCCGGCAAATCAGACGAGATACTTGCGAAGGCCAGCGAGGGCCGCCTGCGCAAGGAATTCTTCGGATCAGTCGTGCTGCTAAACCAGGTCTTCGTGATCGGCGAGGGTAAGGCAACGGTCGCCGACGCGATCAAGGACGCCGAAAAGGAAGTTGGCGCGGCCATCAAGGTCGCGGGCTTCGTACGCTATGCGCTGGGCGAGGGCATCGACAAGAAGGAAGAGGACTTCGCGGCCGAGGTTGCCAAGACAGTCGCCGGCGCCCGCTAGGCGGAATCGCGCAAAGACGCTAGGTATCGGCCGGCCGAGGCATGCCCTCGGCCGGTCGATTGTTTTTTGTGCGGAGCTTTTCGCGATGTCGGGTGCTGATCTGAAATACAAGCGGCTTCTGCTGAAGCTTTCGGGCGAAGCGCTGATGGGGCGGCAATCGTATGGCATCGACATGCAAGTTGCCGACAGGCTGGCGCGCGATGTGGCGGAAGCGATGGCCGCAGGCGCCGAGATTGCGATTGTCGTGGGGGGCGGAAACATCTTCCGAGGCCTTGCGGGCGCGGCAAAAGGCATGGATCGCGCCACCGCCGACTACATGGGCATGCTGGCGACCGTGATGAACGCGCTCGCCTTCCAGAACGCACTTGAAAACCACAAAGTGCCGACGCGCGTGCTGTCAGCCATTCCGATGCCGACGGTGTGCGAAAGCTACGTGCGGCCCAAGGCGATGACCTACCTGGCCAAGCGGCATGTCGTTGTCTTCGCGGCCGGCACAGGAAACCCGTTCTTCACGACCGACACGGCCGCGACGTTGCGCGCCATCGAGATGAACTGCGACGCGGTCGCCAAGGCGACGCAAGTCGACGGGGTCTATTCCGCAGATCCCAAAAAAGACCCGGCTGCAACGCGTTATGAGCGGCTGTCGTATTCAGACGTTTTGTCTTGGGATCTCAGAGTGATGGATGGCGCCGCCATTGCACTTGCTCGCGATAACGCACTTCCGGTAATTGTGTTTTCTATCGAAGAGCCCGGCAATCTGCTGAAAGCGCTGCGGGGCGAAGCTCGACAGACCGTTATCGGGCCGGGCCAATGAAAAACGCTGCGCGCCATATTTCACTTTAGCGCGCCGAAAAAAGTCCGGCGCCGTAGGCCAGTGCGGTCGCGTCGTCGGACCGTGTTGGAGGAATGAATGTCAATTGCCACCTACGATCTCGATGAAATCGAGAAGCGCATGCGCGCCTCCCTTGACGCGCTTAAGCGCGAGCTTTCCGGCCTCAGAACGGGTCGCGCCAGCGTTAACCTGCTCGATCCAGTGCACGTGACGGTTTACGGGTCGCGTATGCCCCTTAACCAGGTCGCGACCGTATCGGTGCCGGAACCGCGCATGATTTCCGTACAGGTATGGGATCGCAGCAACGTGACGGCGGTCGATAAGGGCATCCGTGAAGCCAATCTTGGCCTCAACCCAATCATGGATGGCCAGATACTAAGGTTACCCATCCCGGCATTGACGGCGGATCGCCGCCAGGAGCTGGTGAAACTTGCCCACAAGTACGCAGAACAGTCGAAGGTTGCCGTCCGCAATGTCCGCCGAGAGGCTATGGACCTACTGAAAAAGCTGGAGAAGGACGGCAAGATGAGCCAGGACGACCATCGCGGCGGGTCGGATAAAGTCCAGGAACTCACAGACCGCCTGATCAAAGAGGTTGACGCGACGCTTGCCACGAAAGAGGCTGAAATTCAGAAAGTATAGATGGGCCCCCGGGCCGGCGGTCGCCGCGCCCTATCCGACTGTGGTAACGTGATCATCCCCCTGCAGGAAAGCCGCTAGGCAGTGCCGCATCGGATCAAGCCCGCCGAACCGCTCAATCAAAGCGATCCCCCTCCCAATCACGTCGCCATCATCATGGATGGCAACGGGCGCTGGGCGAAGGAGCGTGGCCTTCCGCGATCGTTTGGGCACCGTCAGGGTGTGGAGGCGGTGCGGCGCGCGGTTCGCGCGGCGATCGAGATCGGTATTCCTTACCTGACGATCTTCAGCTTCTCGTCGGAGAACTGGAAGCGCCCCGCCGACGAGATCGACGACCTGATGGGTCTGATGAAGCGCTTCATCCGGCGCGATCTGGCCGAGCTGCATGAGGCGGGTGTCGCGATCCGTACCATCGGAGAGCGCCAGCAGGTCGATAACGAACTGACGGCACTAATCGACGAGGCCGTGGAATTGACGCGCGATAACAAGGCTCTGACGCTCGTCATCGCCTTCAACTACGGATCGCGCGGTGAAATCGCGAAGGCGGCCCGGCGGCTGGCTGAAAGGGTCGCGGCGGGTCATCTCGATCCGTCGCAAATCACCGTCGATGCGATGGCTTCCGTGCTGGATACATCCGGCATTCCGGACCCGGATTTGTTGATCAGAACCTCAGGCGAGATGCGCTTATCGAATTTCTTGCTCTGGCAGACGGCCTATACCGAATTCGTTTTTCTCGATTGCTATTGGCCCGACTTCGATAAGGCGGCGCTGGAAAGTGCCATCAGCGAGTTTCGCGCGCGCGAGCGACGCTTCGGTGGTTTGTCCAAACGCTCCACGGCGTGAGGGGCATCATGCCGAGCGAGGAGCCAAGACGGGATGACGGGCGCTTCGCCGCGCTGATCGAACGACTGGCGGGATCGAGCGAACTGCAGCAACGCGCGATCTCAGGGGTCGTCATCGCCGTCGTCGCGCTTGCGCTGCTCTATTGGAGCGCTCCCGCGTTCGCGGTTCTGACCGCGGCCGTTGCCGCAGTCATGAGTTGGGAATGGAGCCGTCTGGTGCGCGGTGAGGCGGATACGCCCGCGCTCGTGCACATTGCGGCCGTCGTGATCGCCGGCTTGCTGACGCTGTTCGGAATCGCGGGGCTTGGCGTCGCGGCAGCCTGCGTCGGCGCGATCGCCGTCGGTGCGCTGCTGGTCGGAAGCGGAAAAGCGCAGCTTTCGTCTCTCGGCGTGCTCTATACGGGCCTGCCCGTCGTCGCGCTCGGCTGGCTGCGCGGGGACGAGGCGCTGGGCTTTCTTGCGACTCTCTTCCTGATCCTCGCGGTGGCGGCATCCGACATAGGCGCTTTTGCGGCCGGGCGTCTGCTTGGCGGACCGAAGCTCTGGCCGGCGGTCTCGCCCAACAAGACTTGGGCCGGTCTTGCAGGCGGACTTGCGAGCGCAGCCTTCGTAGGCCTGCTGTTCCCCTCGATTACGGGTTCGGGCACGATAACGTGGTTGCCGCTTCTGGGTCTTATCCTGGGCCTCATTGCGCAGGCCGGCGACCTCCTGGAATCGGCGCTGAAACGTCAATTTGGCGTGAAGGACGCGGGCCATATCCTGCCCGGCCACGGCGGCTTCATGGACCGCATGGATGGGCTTGTGACGGCAAGCGTCGCAGCAGCGATCATTGCCTTCGCGATAGATGCCTATGCGCCGGCCCGTGCGTTGCTCTACGGTTCGTGAGCGCAACATTTTGGTCATTCCGAGCGTGCCGCAGGACGCAACACATTCGAACCGCGGGAACTGGCACGGGACAGGTAGCCGCCCGATGCGGTTGTCGGTGCTCGGCGCGACAGGGTCGATCGGCAAGAGCACGCTTGATCTTGTGGGCCGGCATCCGGACCGCTTCGAAATCGTCGCGCTCACGGCGCAGACTCAAACGGCGGAACTTGCCGACGCGGCCGTGCGCCATCGCGCCAAGCTTGCCGTCATCGGGGATGAAGGCGAACTCGCGGCGCTGCGTAGCGCGCTTTCCGGTACTGGCATTCGCGCCGCCGCCGGCGCCGATGGCCTGGTCGAGGCGGCGAGCGAGCCGGCCGATTGCGTGATGGCCGCCATCGTCGGCGCCGCGGGTTTGCGGCCGACATTCGCGGCCGCGCGCCAGGGGTGCCGCATTGCGCTGGCGAACAAGGAATGTCTCGTTTCCGCCGGCAACGTTTTCACGTCCCTGGTGGCCGAGAGCGGGGCCGAATTGCTACCGGTCGACAGCGAACACTCGGCGGCATTTCAGGCGCTCGCCGGCGCGGACCCGAAGGCGATTGAAAAAATCGTTCTGACCGCGTCGGGCGGTCCGTTCCGAACCTGGTCGCATGAACAGTTGAGGGATGCGACGCCCGCGCAGGCGCTCAAGCATCCCAACTGGTCGATGGGCGCCAAAATCACCATCGACAGCGCCACGATGATGAACAAGGGGCTCGAACTCATCGAGGCCTACCACCTGTTTCCGGTCGAGGTGGATGCGCTCGATTGCGTCGTCCATCCGCAGTCGATCGTACATTGCCTGGTCAGCTACCGGGACGGATCGGTGATTGCGCAACTTGCGCCGCCCGACATGCGCACGCCCATTGCGGTGGCATTGGCGTGGCCGGGACGCATGGAGGCGCCAACCGAGAAACTCGATCTGGCTCGGCTCGGGTCGCTCACCTTCGAGGCACCTGATGAAGATCGCTTTCCTGCGCTTAGGGTGGCAAAGGGCGCGCTCAAACGCGGCGCGACCGCGCCCGCCGTGCTCAATGCGGCGAACGAAGTCGGGGTTGAGGCGTTTCTAGCCGGGAAACTGGCTTTTCCCGGGATCGCCACGTTGGTGGAGGCGTCGATTGAGGGGGCGGAAAAGCGCGGAATCATTGAACCCGCCGCGTGCCTTGACGATATACTCGCGGTTGACGCCGCAGCGCGGCGACTGGCACGCGAGTACCTCGCGGCGTATTAGTGCACCCAGGCCGCCGGTGCGCGGCCCAATCGGACCCAGCAGGTCTTGCGATCGTTCAGGAGCTACAATCACCTATGGAATCTCTGGCAACAGTTGCCACGTGGATCTGGCAGTATGGCATCGCTTTCCTGCTGGTGCTCACGCTCGTCGTGTTCATTCACGAACTCGGGCACTTCCTTGTGGCGCGCTGGTGTGGGGTTGCCGTCAAAGCTTTCTCGATCGGCTTTGGACCGGAAATCTACGGGTTCAACGACAAGTACGGCACGCGCTGGCGGTTCGCTTGGATTCCGCTTGGCGGCTACGTAAAGTTCATCGACGACGAGAATGCTGCGTCGCAGCCGCCACCGTCGAGCCGAAGTCGGTTGCCCAAGGCGGTGGCCGACGGTTCGTTTCACGGCAAGCCTTTGTGGCAGCGCGCCGCCGTCGTCGCGGCCGGGCCGATTGCCAATTTCCTATTGGCAATAGCGCTTTACGCGTTTTTGAATGGCGCCTATGGCGTTCGGATCATGCCGGCCTTTGTCGACAAGGTCGTGGCCGGGTCACCCGCTGAACGTGCCGGATTTCTGTCCGGCGACCAGATTGTTCAGATCAACGGCGAGGAGATCGAGCGCTTCGAGGATTTGCAGCGCATCGTTGGCAGCAGCGCGGGCCGCGAACTGACGTTCGTCGTCGATCGCGCCGGCGAGAAGATTACGCTCAACGCCACGCCAAACGTCGATGAGCAACGCGATGCCTTGGGCCGGACGTTCCGGCGTGGCCTGATCGGCATTCAGCGCTCGATAGCTCCCGACAAGATCCAGACGCTTCATGTCGGTCCGTTCGACGCCGTCTGGCGCGGCGTAACCGAAACCTGGTCAAATATTACACAAACTGTGGCGGGACTCGGCGATATCATTACGCGGCGCCAATCTGTTGAGCAGATGGGCGGACCGATCATGATGGCCGAAGTAACGGCTAAGGTCGCCGAATTGGGCATTGAGCCCATGCTACGCTGGATCGCGTTCATTTCCGCAAATATCGGGTTCTTGAACCTGTTGCCGATTCCCGTCCTCGATGGTGGGCACCTTTTGTTCTATGCCCTTGAGGCGGTCCGGCGGAAGCCGCTCAGCGAACGCATCCAGCAGATGGGATTCCAAGTCGGCCTAGCGTTGCTGATGATGCTAATGATTTTCGTCAATTTCAACGACTTGATGAACGTTTGGCGACGCCTCACCGGGGCCGGATAGAAACTTCGGGAGTGACGTATTCTTACCACTTCCAGGGGGCTTTCTGAATCGTTAAAAGCTTCAGGGTAGACGACCAGTTACGGTGCCGAATCGGGGGGAGACCAGTTCGGCAGCGGTGGTGCGACGGGGGATCGTGGCAACTCATCCTCATCTTGTGCCGTCGAATCTGTAACAATGACGAACGCCGCGCGCGAATTTGACGTGGCGAAACAACGAGCATGGGAATGAGGCCGACGCCGACGGTCCGTTCTTGATGGGGGTCGGCGGCAGACGAGGGCAAGTCCGCGGATGCAGAGAATTTGGGTCATCATGGCGGGCTTCATGCGCCTCTTCGTGGCGTTTGCGGCCGTCTCGCCGGTGATCGCAGTGGGGGATGGCGCCTATATTTCGGGCGGCGCATTCGCACAGGTGGTCAAGAACGTCCAGGTCGTCGGCAATCGCCGCGTCGAGCCGGAAACGGTTCGCTCGTACCTGCAAATCAGTCCGGGCGAGAACTACAGCGCGGGCAAGGTCGACGCCTCGCTGAAGGCGCTGTTTGCGACCGGCCTTTTCGCAGACGTCTCGATCGACATGCAGGGTTCCACGGTCGTCGTGCACGTGGTCGAAAACCCGGTCATCAATCAGGTTGCCTTCGAGGGCAACAGCGAGGTCGATACGGCGACGCTCGCGAGCGAAGTTCAGCTCAAGCCACGTTCGGTTTTCACCCGCTCCAAGGCGCAGGGTGACGTACAGCGCATCCTCGATGTTTATCGCCGCCAGGGCCTTTTCGCCGCTTCCGTCGAGCCTAAGATCATCGAGCT
The DNA here is from genome assembly GCA_902825785.1 of uncultured Hyphomicrobium sp. Classification (GTDB taxonomy): domain Bacteria; phylum Pseudomonadota; class Alphaproteobacteria; order Rhizobiales; family Hyphomicrobiaceae; genus Hyphomicrobium_B. The sequence continues at coordinate 11,989 of CADECN010000029.1, forward strand.
CGAGCAGGACCGCGTGAACCTCGTGTTCGAAATCACGGAAGGTTCGTCGACCAAGGTCAAGGGCATCAACTTCGTCGGTAACCGCGCGTTCTCGGACAGCCAGTTGCGCGACATCATCTCGACGACGCAGACGGGCTGGTTCGACTTCCTGAAGGGTACCAGCATCTACGATCCGGATCGTATGAGCCTCGATCGCGAGCTGATCCGCCAGTACTACCTCAAGAACGGCTATGCCGATGCGACGGTGACGGCGGGCAACGCCGAACTCGATCCTGACGGTTCGGGCTTCATCATCACGTTCGCGATCGAAGAAGGCGAACTCTACACGTTCGGGCAGACGAGCATTGAGAGTTCGCTTCCCGAAGTGCTGCCGGAAACCTATCAGGGTGAGTTGCTGACGCTGTCGGGTGACGTCTACAACGCTTCGCTCATCGACAAGACGACGGAAAAGCTCACGCTTGCCATTGCCGAGACCGGCTATGCGTTCGCCCGCGTGCGGCCGCGCGCGAATCCGGATGTCGCGACCCGCACGATCGGTGTGACCTACGTGGTCGACGAAGGTCCGCGCATCTACATCGAGCGCATCAATATCATTGGCAACGATCGCACCAAGGACTTCGTGATCCGGCGTGAGTTCCGATTGGCGGAAGGTGACGCCTTCAATCCGCTGCTCGTGGACCGCGCGAAAAAGCGCCTTTCAGCGCTCGGTCTCTTCAAGAACGTCGAAGTCAAGCGCCGACCCGGCTCGGCAGCAGACCGCGTCGTGCTCGACGTCGAGATCGTGGAGCAGTCGACGGGTGAGCTGTCATTCGGCGCCGGCTACTCGACGAACGAAGGCGTAATCGGCGACATTTCGCTGACCGAGCGCAACCTGATGGGCAATGGCCAGTTTGTGCGCCTGAAGCTTGCCGGTTCGCTTGAGCGCATGCAGATCGACTTGTCGTTCACCGAGCCGCGCTTCCTGGATCGCAACTTGTCGGCCGGTTTCGATCTGTTCCACAAGGAAGTCGACTATCGCGACTCGTCGGGCTTCCGGCAGCGCAAGACGGGTGGCCAGGTCCGCCTCGGCTTCCCGCTTGCTGAAAATCTCTGGATGCAGACGCAGTACGCGATTTCACGCGACGAGATTTTCGACGTCGATCCGAATGCATCGCTTGCCGTTAAGGATGCGTGCGGCGCCACCAACTTCGTGAAGGGTCAGAATCCAAACTGTCAGGACGAGTCCTATTGGACCTCGCTTGTCGGCACGACCGTCACCTACGACCAGCGGAACCACCCGAAGAATCCGACACGCGGCTATTATTTGCAGCTCGATGACGACTTCGCGGGTCTGGGTGGTGACGTGCAGTACTGGCGCGTCGGCGTCGAAGGCCGCGCCTACTACCCGATCACGGAAAAGATTACGCTTATTGGTCGTGTCATCGGCGGTCATATCCAGGGCTGGGGCGGTGACGAGGTCCGGATGCTCGACAGCTACTTCAAGGGCGGCGAGACAATCCGTGGCTTCGACAAGGCCGGCTATGGTCCGCGCGACTTGTCGACGGGTGATGCTCTTGGTGGCTCCACGTATTGGGCGGCAACCGCCGAGGTTCGTTTCCCTCTGCCGTTCATTCCAGACGACCTTGCGATGAGTGGCGCTATCTTTGCCGATGCGGGCTCGCTGTTTGACGTTTCGGCACGTGCGGCTGATGTGCTTGCCGGCGTCACCACTCCCCGTGGCGAGGCTTGCCTGGCCGCCGGTCCAACGATCCGTTCGTCTGGCGAGGCATGGTCGAGG